>JANPCA010000625.1:0-7740 GCA_031430715.1 Hyphomicrobiales bacterium
TCAAGGGCACCGCGCCCAAATCTTAACACTTTATGAAAATTCCTTGAGAATTGTATTGACTCGCGGCCCGCAACTTAACAAAATACAACCAGATGGGGCTCCACGGGTTGCAGTTGCAGCCGATCTTAAATTTGTGAGGTAAACGTATGAACTGGAACCTTAAGGCCATGTTGGGCGCGGTCGTCATGGCCGTGTCCTTCGTGATTTCTCCGATGTCGGCTAATGCCGTAAGCATCGATCCGTTTAATCTGGGCGGAGGGATTGTAGCTCTGGTTGATGGACTCAACTACACAGACTCTCAGACGTTTTCGAGCGATGGCGATCCGAGGCCGATCCCAGGGGGAGGCATCGTTGATTTCTACAAGTTCAATACGTCTGCGGTTAACAACACCGATTACTCTGCATCCGTGTTGAACGCTGACGGCGGCTTTAACTTCGGTATCGCAGATCTAACGCTGTCATGGTTCAACGAGACGACCAGCACCTTTGTAACTTCTTTGGTAGTCACCGATAGTTTGGGCGTTCTGATCAATGGTGCCACCCAGTTCTTGGCCTTCAGTGTTGGCGATATCTACAGGCTCGAAATTTCGGGCTCGGTTTTGTCCGAAGGCGGTACTTACAACATCAAGTTGTCACCGTCGGCTGTTCCCCTCCCGGGCGCTGCTCTGTTCCTGCTGTCGGGTCTTGCCGGTATGGGCTTCCTCGGCCGTTATCGCATGAAGAAGGCGAACGCCTGACACGGACGGTTCATTGGTCTGCAATCTCGGAAGGGAGCCCGTTCGGCTCCCTTCTTGATTCCGGGAGGTTGGGTTTAATTTTGACGGAAGCGACTCGCGGAAAGTGCCCTCATCCGCCCTGTCGGGCACCTTCTCCCATGGCTTTGCCACGGGAGAAGGCACGTCCCCTCTAGCGCCTTCGCCCGTCCGCAGGATGGGAGAAGGTGCCCGAAGGGCGGATGAGCTCTCGCCACGGGCACCGCCGCCGCGTTCCGCCCCTACGCCGAAGCCGACGCCACCTTGCCGCTCTTGTCGCGGTCGGCATAGATCAGCAGCGGCTTGGCGTCGCCATCCACCACATCCTTGGAGATCACCACTTCCTCAACACCATTCATGGCCGGCAGATCGAACATGGTCTCGAGCAGGATGGTTTCCATGATGGAGCGTAAGCCCCGGGCACCGGTCTTGCGATCGATGGCGCGGCGCGAAATCGAATGCAGCGAATCCTCCGGGAAGGTGAGCTTGACGCCCTCCATCTCGAACAGCCGCTGATATTGCTTCACCAGCGCATTCTTGGGCTCGGTGAGGATCTGCATGAGGGCCGGTTCGTCCAGGTCCTCAAGTGTGGCCACCACGGGCAGACGGCCGACGAACTCGGGGATCAGGCCGAACTTCAACAGGTCTTCCGGTTCAAGCTCGCGCAGCACGGCACCGGTGCGGCGGTCCTCGGGCGAGCGCAGTTCGGCGCCGAAGCCCAGGCCGGAACCCTTGGAGCGCTGGTTGATGATGCGTTCCAGGCCGGAGAAGGCGCCGCCGCAGATGAACAGGATGTTGGTGGTGTCGACCTGCAGGAATTCCTGCTGGGGATGCTTGCGCCCGCCCTGGGGCGGCACGCTGGCCACGGTGCCTTCCATGATCTTCAGCAACGCCTGCTGGACGCCTTCGCCCGACACGTCGCGGGTGATCGAGGGATTGTCCGACTTCCTGCTGATCTTGTCGACCTCGTCGATATAGACGATGCCGCGCTGGGCGCGCTCGACGTTATAGTCGGCCGACTGCAAGAGCTTCAGGATGATGTTCTCGACGTCCTCGCCGACATAGCCGGCTTCGGTCAGCGTCGTGGCATCGGCCATGGTGAAGGGCACGTCCAGAATGCGGGCCAGCGTCTGGGCCAGCAGCGTCTTGCCGGAGCCCGTGGGGCCAACCAGCAGGATATTGGACTTGGCCAGTTCCACGTCGTTGTTCTTGGCCGCGTGGTTCAGGCGTTTGTAGTGGTTGTGGACGGCCACCGACAGCACCTTCTTGGCGTGCAGCTGGCCGATGACATAGTCATCGAGCACTTTGCGTATCTCGTGCGGGGTCGGCACCCCATCCTTCGATTTCGCCAGCGAGGTCTTGTTCTCCTCGCGGATGATGTCCATGCACAGTTCGACGCATTCATCGCAGATGAACACGGTCGGCCCGGCGATCAACTTCCTCACCTCGTGCTGGCTCTTGCCGCAGAACGAGCAATACAAGGTGTTCTTGTTGTCGCTCCCCGTTGCCTTACTCATGTGCTCTCCTCAAGGACTAGAACGCCGCATGATACGCATGCAGGCTTTAACAAGGTTTCACCGCGCCTGAACGGCGCCGCCGGCCAATGCCGGGCATTCGTTCAGTTCAGCATGGGCCAGTATGGTTAATCAAGAATTGATTGCCACCACCACTGGTTGCAACCCAAAGTATAGATACCACTCGGTCACTTCTGGTCGGCGGCAACCGGACGCTTGTCCAGCACCTTGTCGATCAGGCCGAATTCGAGCGCTCCCTCCGCCGTGAAGAAATTATCGCGTTCCAGCGCGTCTTCGATGGTCTTGTAGTCGCGGCCGGTGTGCTGGACATAGATTTCGTTCATCCGTTTCTTCAAGCTTTCGACTTCGCGGGCGTGAATCATGATGTCGGTCACTTGACCCTGAAAGCCGCCCGACGGTTGGTGCAGCATGACGCGCGAATTGGGCAACGCAAAGCGCATGCCCTTTTCGCCCGCCATGAGCAGGAACGCCCCCATCGAGGCCGCCTGGCCCATCACCGTCGTCGACACCGGGCAGCGGATGAACTGCATGGTGTCGTAAATCGCCAGCCCCGCCGAGACAACGCCGCCCGGCGAGTTGATATACATGGAGATTTCCTTCTTGGGGTTCTCCGCCTCAAGGAACAGGAGCTGCATGCAGATCGAGGCGGAAACGGTGTCGTCGACCGCGCCGTTGAAGAAGATGATGCGCTCGCGCAGCAGGCGCGACGGCAGGTCATAAACCCGCTCGCCCCGCGATTCCTGCTGAATGACGGAGGGCCAGAAGGCGGCGGTGGTCTCGTTTGGATCGCGCATGGGTTTCTCTCAGGTGGTGAATCGGTTTGGGGCTGGCTCCATAGATAGGGGACCATGCGGGAGGATGGAAGACCCTTCGCCGGGACGGTTAAAATCATAGATGCCATGAGGTGTATTTGAGTTACGAATGACTGGAGAGGCGAAGCATGTTATATGAATCGACATGAGCGCGAAGCATGACGAGTCCGTCGAGACAATCGAGGCCCAGTATGTCTGCACTTTCCGCCCGGAGCCGGAAGGCGGCTTCACTGTGCGCTGCGCCGCCTTCCCGGAAATCGTCTCCCATGGCGCTACGCTTGACGAAGCGCGGCGGAATGCCCGAGAAGCGATCGAACTCTGCATCGAAGTCTATCGCGACGAAGGCCGGCCGCTTCCCACCGCCGCGCCGCCGCGCAAAACCATTCGCGAAATCGTACCCGTCAAGCTCGCGCCGGCATGAGCCGTCTGCCGGCGGTCACACCGCGCGAGGTGCTCAACCCACGCTGCACCGTGCGGGATTACGGTGACAGGATTACGGTGACAGTGGATTACGGTGACAGTGCATTCAATCGAGGATTACGGTGAAGCTGTGGACGGCGCCTCTGCTCAATCAGCAACGGAAAAAACCGTGCACGTCAGTCGCCGCTGGCGGACGCCCTCTCCTCAGTAACCGAGACAAAAATTAAAGATCAGCGCCGCCGGCCGGCCAGTTCCTTCCGCGCCGCTTCGGCCAGGAAGCCGGAGCGCGTCATGCCGATTTCCTCGGCGCGCTCGTCAATGCGGTTCAATAATTGCGCGTCCATGCTGGCGTTGAAACGCACCGGTTGCGGCTTGCGCGCGTCCACGTCGACGAAAAAGTAGGCGGTGGCGCCCGCGAAGTCCCGGTCCTTGAGAAAATCTTCGAGCTTCCTGGGGCGCGGCAGGCCCAAGCCTTCCTCGGTCAGAATGGCCACATGACCATTCAATGCCTCTTCGGCCATTTCACGTGCCTCGTCGGCCGTCCTTCCCGCCGTGATGCAGCCCGGGAAATCGGGAAAGCTCACACCGAAATCGGATGACTTGTCCTTGTGAATGACTGCTACATAACCGGTCATTTCCACTAAGTAATTCCGTCACCCCGGCGCAGGCCGGGGTCCAGCTTTTTCGTGCGCGAGAAGCTGGATTCCGGCCTTCGCCGGAATGACGATTTTAGTGGGAATTCAGTGGTGTTCCAGAGGACAAAGAGAAATGGCTCATTAGTTATGTGCATACGATAGCCCTGCAAGAGGGGCGAAGACATAAAGCGGCGGCTTATCACCACAACTTTGCAAGTAACGAAATTGGGACCGGGCGATGAGCCCGGGGTTTCTTGCCAGAATCCGCTTACGCATGATCATGCCCCTCATGATCATGCCCTTCATGCCCATCTTCCGCCACCACCCCCGCCACCTCTTCCTCGTCCTGGACCATGGCCTGGAGTTCGTCCTTGGTCACCGACTTGTCCGCCACATTGGCCTTGGCCACGATCAGGTCCACGACCTTCTGCTCGAAGATCGGGCCTCTCAGTTCCATCATGGCTTGCGGGTTCTTGCGGTAATAGTCGACGACCTGCTTTTCTTGCCCACGGAACTGGCGCATGCGGTTGAACAACGCCTGTTGCAGCTCCTGCTCGCCCACCTGAACGCCTTCCTTCTCGCCCAGCGTACCGAGCACCAGGCCTAAGCGCACCCGGCGCGCGGCGATGGCGCGGTATTCGACGCGGGCCGCCTCTTCGGTCGTGTTCTCGTCCGCGAAGCTCTTCTTGGCTTTGGCCATTTCCTGGGTGAGCGCGTTCCAGATGCCGGTGAACTCGGCCTCGACCAGCTTCTCCGGCAGCTCGAACGTGTACATCTTGTCAAGCTGATCGAGCACGTCGCGCTTCAGCTTCATGGCGGTCATCTGGCCGAATTCGGCGCCCATGCGCTCCTTCAACATATCCCTCAACTTGGCCAGATCCTCGAAGCCCATCTTCTTGGCAAAATCGTCGTCGAGAAGCGCCGGCTTGGGGGCCTCGACCTTGCTGACATGCACGGCGAATTCGGCGGGTTTGCCGGCGAGTGCCGCGACACCATAGGTCTCGGGGAAGGTCACCTTGACGGTGACATCATCGCCCGCCTTGGCGCCCACAAGCTGGTCCTCGTAGCCGGGGATGAACTGGTTCGAGCCGATTTCCAGATCGACATCCTCGGCGGTGCCGCCGTCGAAGGGAACGCCCTCGATGGTGCCCTTGAAATTGATGGTGAGCTTGTCGCCCTTCTCGGCAGCACCTTCCTTCTCCGCGAAGGCCTTGGCCTGGGAGGAGAGGCGGGTCAGCGTGTCGCCGATGTGGTCCTCGGTCACCTCGACGACATGGCGGACGAGATCAAGCCCGCCGTGATCCTGCAGTTCGAAATCGGGGATCACCTCGAAGGACAGCGAGAAGGAAAGATCGCCCTTGCCGTCCATGACGGCATTCACTTCCGCCTCATCCTCGGGCAGCTTCACTTCCGGCTGGTAGGCGGGCTTCAGGTTGCGCTCGGCGAGCACGGCCTTCGACTGGTCGTCGATGGTCTTCTGCACCACTTCCGCCATGGCCGACTTGCCATAGACGCGCTTCAGGTGCGGAACCGGAACCTTGCCGGGCCGGAAGCCCTTGATATTGGCCTTGAGCGAGAGCTCTTTCAGCTTGTCGTTCAGCCCCTTGTCGAGCTCGGCGGCATGGACCACGACCTTGAATTCGCGCTTCAGGCCTAGGCTCAGTGTTTCGGTAACCTGCATCTTTTCTCGCTCTTGTCTTACAGATTCAGTTTCAGATTCCAAGGGCCTCATGGGCCAAGCACTGGTGCGGGCGGAGGGACTTGAACCCCCACGGGTTTCCCCACAGGAACCTAAATCCTGCGTGTCTGCCAATTTCACCACGCCCGCGCAAGGCAGCCTCCGGCCCCGGGTGTTGCAATGGGCGCGGTCTATAGCAGAGGGGTTTGGGGGATGCCAGCGGAGAAAACATGGCCTAGAACGACAGGGCCTTCACGATGCCGGTAATAAGCCGTTCGCGGACTTGCGCGTCGCGATGGGGTTCGACTTCGGCCGCGGCGATGAAATCGAGGTGGCGGCCCTCGTTTGCAAAGCGGTCGCGGCAGTCCCTCGCCTTCTGGCGAAACCCGAGATGGCCATAACAGGAAAGCGCGTACATCATATCCCAGCCGCCGTCTGGAATGGCTTCGAGCGGTGGAAGGGCCTCGGCATAGCGGCTTTCCGAAAACGCCTGGATAGCGCCGAATTCGGCATTCCACAGCATGGGAATCGGATTGAGCTTGTTGGCCTGCGCCAACCAGCGCGACGCTTCGGATGGTTGTCCCTGATAAACCGCGAGAAGGCCAAGGTTGGCGAGCACATTCGGGTCACCCGGATTGAGCAGGAAGGAGCGCTGCAGGGAAGGCGCCGCAACCGCCAAACCGCCCAGCCACAGGTGGCCAAAACCATGAACGATATGGCCACTTGGATTGGCCGGATCATTCTCAATGGCGGTGACCGCGAGATCGACCCCACGTTTCAGATCGCCAGGAGAGAAGTCGTATATCCAACGCGACACGTAGCAGAAGGCCAACCAGCTCAAGGCCTCCGAATTGTGCGGATCGAGCCCGATGGCGCGCTCGAAGCAGGAAAGTGCCAAGTCGTTTGCGGCACGCGTCAGCTTTCGGAAATGCCAGTAACCCTGCAGGATATGTTCATAGCTGGTCAGGTTGCCGGGATGGCGCAAGTTGCTGCGCGCCATGAGTTCGATCTCAAGATGGCGCGACAGGGTGCTGACGATGATGTCCGCCACCTCGTCCTGAATATCGAAAATGTCCTCGATCGGCCGATCATAATGTTCGGCCCAGATCGCGGCCTCGGTGACGGCATCGCTCAGGCGAACCGCAATGCGGATGCGGTTCGCCGACTTGCGGATGTTGCCGGTGACGATGTAGTCGGCATTCAACACCTTGCGGATTTCACCCAGGTTGGCATTGCGGTCGGCGAGTCCAAAGGATGAATGGTGTCCAATGACCGAAAAGGCGCGAAACCGCGTCAGCCGGTCGATGATGTCCTGGGTGATGCCGTCGCTGAAATACTGCTGGCCCGGGTCACCGCTCAAATTATCGAGGGGCAGCACGGCGATCACCGGCTTGCGGGGAGCCGGGGTTTCCGCGCCTGTCTGAAAGGTGACCGCCACCGGCGCCGGGCCCGCATACTTGTAGCCTCGTCCATGCACAGTGGTGATGAACGAGGAACCCAACAGCTTGCGCAAGGCCGAAACGTGAACCTGAAGAGTGTTCTCTTCCACCGTCACGTCTGGCCAAACAGCGTCAAACAATCTGGCCTTGCCGATCAGCTGGTCGGGGTGGTCGAGCAGCACCTGCAGGATGTCAAAGGAGCGCGCACTCAAATCGATCGCACCATCGGGTCCGACGAGCTGCCGCTCGCGCCGTTTCAGCCAGTAATCCCCAAACTTCAGGTCCATGCGCAGCCTTCCAACCCTCGAGCGCACGCAAGCTCAAGCCAATTCTGAAAACCACAGGCCTGACGTTTCAGGATCGGGTCAGGAACTTTCAGGCGCCGCCCAAGGACTTTCCGGCGGCCGCGGGTCATTCTCACGCTCAAGGGGCATAGCTCCACACCTAAACCGCAGGAGAAGACCATGAC
>JANPCA010000626.1:0-8522 GCA_031430715.1 Hyphomicrobiales bacterium
GTTGTGATCGGCATCGAGGCTGAGTTTCACGGTGTCGAGCGTCTCGCCGCCGATCTTGAGAGCCGTCACCTGCATCGATCCCGAAAAACTCGTATCCTTCGGCAGCAGCCTGAGAAGGCTGTCGGCCAGAGCCAGGCTTCCGGCCTCACGCACAAGGGTTCGGGCTTCGGCACCTGCCAGCTCGTCGAGATCCAGCGTCGAGGCGGTGAGCGCCGCCCTGGCGGAAATATGCTGGCCAAGCGTCAAGGACGCTGAACCCGTGGTCAGCACCCCACCCTGCTTCGGGTCGCGCGGCGCGATTTCGATCCTGCTGAAATCCACACTGTTGAAATCGGCGGTGACCTTCGAGGTGAAGACCAGCGGCCGCACCTGGCCTTCGCTATCGCCCTTGCCCTCCTGCGTCGTGGCGGGCTCGATGCGCAATTCGCCTTTGGTGGCGCCGCCCTTCTGTTCGCCGTCAAAACTGAACACCAGCCCGGAGCCGTCGGCGTTTGACAGACGGACGCCGAAACGGAACGGTTCGTCCGCCCGCCAGACGCCGGTATTGACCGAGATATCGAGGGCCCGCCCGCCATGCTGCGACAGCGAGCGCAGGCGCCACGGTCCGCTCAAGCCGGGCGAGGCCAGTGCTGCGTCGACATCGGTCAGTTCGAGCACCCCGCCGCGCCTGCGGTCGTTGAAGCGCAACGTGCCCTTGCTGAGCGCGATGCGGTCGAGGCTGACCCGCGACAGGAGCTTGCTGGCCATCACGTCGGCGGCCGGCGTGAACATCCAATTGCCCTCGCCCGTCGCCAGCCGCTCAAGTCCGATCACCGGCTTCTCGATGTCGATGCCTTCGACATCGATTGCGCCCCTGAACAGTCCCGCCAGGGTCAGCCGCACCACGATGCGGTCGGCATGGGCGAATTCCGGCACCTCGAGACCGGGAGGATTGCCGATGTGGATGTCGTCGACGGTGAGGCGCGGCCATGGAAACAGCCGGGCAGCAATCCCTCCTTCGATCTTCACTGTCCGGCCGGTAAGCCTGCGGCCATAGTCTTCCAAGTCGGCGCGGTAGGAGTTCCAGTCGATCACCAGGGGCGCCAGCAGCAGTGCTACGACGGCAATCACCAGCAGGATGCCGAAGTAGAAGACGGGAGACTTCCAAACTCTCATGGTCGCTTCAGATGCAGGGCCATTGCGTCATTCAAATGGCGGCGTTCTTGCCGGGATTCATGATGTTACGGGGATCCAGGGCCCGCTTGATATCGCGCATGAAGGCGAGTGCGGGTCCATGTTCCTTTTCGAGATAGGCGACCTTGCCGGAGCCGATGCCGTGTTCGCCGGTGCAGGTGCCGCCCATGGCGATGGCCCGGCCGATCATCCGGCCATAGACGTCCTTGACGCGCTTCAGCTCATCCGCGTCGGCGCGGTCGCAGAACAGCACCACGTGGAAATTGCCATCGCCAACATGGCCGACGATGGGGCCATAGAGACCGCTCGCCGCCACATCGGCCTGGGTCTCGGTCACGCATTCGGCGAGCCTGGAGATCGGCACGCAAACATCAGTGGCAAAGGTCTCCTTGCCGGGAAACAGCGATTTGGTCGCCCAGAAGGCATCATGCCGCGCCTGCCAGAGTTTCTGGCGATCCTCTTCCTTGGTTGCCCAGGTGTAGGGTCCGCCGCCCAGATCCTTGGCGATGGTGGCGAAGGTCTCCGCCTGCTCCTGTGCCGAAGCCACGGTGCCATGGAATTCGAGAAACAGCGTCGGCGTCACTTGGAGATCGAGTTTCGAATAGGTGTTGAAGGCCTTCACATGCTCGGCGTCGACCAGCTCGATGCGCGCCACCGGCAGGCCCATCTGGATCGCCGTGATGGCGGCGTTGCAGCAGGCCTCCACGCTCGGGAACGGGCACACGGCGGCGACAATCGACTCCGGGATGCCATAGAGCTTCAGCGCCACTTCGGTGATGACACCGAGCGTTCCCTCCGATCCCACCATCAAACGCGTGAGATCATAACCGGCGGATGATTTCTTGGCGCGCGATCCGGTGCGGATGACCTGGCCATCGGCCATCACGGCGGTGACGTTCAAGACATTCTCGCGCATGGTGCCATAACGCACCGCGTTGGTGCCCGAAGCGCGCGTTGCCGTCATGCCGCCGAGGCTGGCATCGGCACCGGGATCGACCGGGAAGAACAGGCCCTGATCGCGCAGGTGAGTATTGAGTTGCTTGCGGGTAACGCCCGCTTCCACCCGGCAGTCGAGATCGGCGGCGTTCACTTCGAGAATCGCGTTCATCGCAGAGAGGTCGATTGAAATCCCACCAAAGGGAGCGGTGAAATGACCCTCAAGCGAGGTGCCGGTGCCATAGGGAATGACCGGCGTTCCGTATTTGCCGCAGATGCTCACGATCTGCCGCACCTCGGCCGTCGAATGCACGAAAGCCACCGCATCGGGCGGCGCGCCCGGATTCCATGTCTGATCCTTGCCATGGGCTTCGCGCACCGCGGGCGCTGTCGACAGGCGCTCGCCCAGCACCTCGCGGATTTCGGCGATGACTTGTGTTGCACTGTTCCTGGGGGCCGGGTTATCCATGCTGTCAAAATACCAGAAACCGGAGAATTTGCGATGGCATTTCCAGCACCTTTCGTGGGGTCCATTCAGAAAGTCGAGGACCAGTGGACCGATTACAACGGCCACTTCAACATGGCCTATTACAACGTGCTCTTCGACCGCGCCGGCGACGAGGCCTTCGCCGCCGTGGGCTTAGGCCCGGACTATGTGAAGGAGCGCAACGCCTCGTTCTTCACGCTGGAAAGCCACGTGACCTATGTGCGCGAGTTGCATGCGGGCGATTCGGTCAGGATCGAGACCCAGTTCCTCGATAGCGACGCCAAGCGCGTCCACTACGTGCAGCAGATGTACCATGCGGGCGAAAGCTGGCTCTCCTGCGTCACCGAACTGATCGTCATGCATGTCGATATGGGTTTGAAAAAGTCCGCGCCCTTCCCGGCCGATGTGCTGGTCAAGATCGACGCCATGCGCGCCGCCCATGCGCACCTGCCCGTGCCGCCGCAGGTGGGTCACGTTATTGGCATCCCGCGCAAGAGTTGAAACAAGTACGGTTAATTTTGCATTGCAGCAATTGACGACAGCGGCAAATTATAATGGACCTTTACCCGCAGAAGCGTCATACTCATGCAACATTGCTGGCGCATTCGATCTTCATAAGTTCAGTCGTGACGACAAACGGAGGAGGCGAGAATCATGAACCAGGATCTGAATCTGTTCGTAGAAGCGCTTGTTTTCGTTCATGGAAACCGCGCCGAATCGGAGGCCGCCCGGCATGCGGCCCTGTGCGAGAAATCGGGCGATACTGAATTCGCCAAGACCTGGCGGAAGCTGCAGCGCGCGGTTAGAGAACTGCCCGACGATGCCAGTTGGAAGAACCGCATCGCGGCTTAGCGCCAGCTTGACATGTGCGAAGCGTGAGTTCATGTTTTGCACATGAACAAACATGTGCAGATCAGAAATCTTCCTGCGGCAACGCACAAAAAACTGAAGGTCCGGGCTGCCGAAAAGGGCATGACGATTACCGATTACGTGAAGCGCCTTATCGATCACGATCTGGCCAAGCCTGATTGGTCGGAGATCGCCGCGCGCGTCCGAGCAATGCCACCTCTGGAACTGCCGGAAACCTCCGCCGAGATGATCAGGCACGAGCGCGACAGCCATTGATTGTCCTCGATGCGTCGGTCGTTCTCGACATTGTGACGGCGGTCGCGAAAGGGCGGGACATCGCCGTGCGCATCGAACAGACCGATGACGATTTCATCGCGCCGCATGTGATCGACCTTGAAGTTCTTCAGGCCTTGCGGCGCCAACTCCGGCTAGGCTTGATCGATCTCGCCCGCGCCACTTCGGCCGTTGCAATCCTGCGCGACTTGCCTCTCACGCGCATGAGTCATGAACCCATTATTGCCCGTATCTGGGAACTTCGTCACAACTTGACGGCCTA
Organism: Hyphomicrobiales bacterium; assembly: GCA_031430715.1. Taxonomy (GTDB): domain Bacteria; phylum Pseudomonadota; class Alphaproteobacteria; order Rhizobiales; family Aestuariivirgaceae; genus Aestuariivirga. Next base: position 4,002 of record JANPCA010000626.1, read on the forward strand.
TGACGCTGCCTATGTGGCTCTTGCGGAACTGATGGGCGCTGCCGTTTGGACTTGCGATCAGAAATTCTCAGGCGCAGCCGGCCATCGCGCGCAGATTGTTGTTCTATGATCCCGATCGAGGTTTCTCTTTCGTTCTGCCGGTTGCTATATAGGGGCACAAGGAATCGCAACCCGGATGACCGCCAAGCCCATCGACCTCAATGATTTCGGCGACGACGCGCCAGCCCCGCCTGTCAGGCCAGGCAGCCTGTCGGCGCGCGCCATGGCTCAAGGCCAGCCGCCCTATCTCAAGGGCCTGAACCCCGAGCAGCGCTTAGCCGTCGAATTGACCGACGGCCCGCTCCTCGTCCTGGCCGGTGCCGGCACCGGCAAAACCCGGGTGCTGACCACGAGACTGGCCCATATCCTCGCCACCGGCAAGGCCTGGCCGGGCCAGCTCCTCGCCGTCACCTTCACCAACAAGGCGGCGCGCGAGATGAAGGACCGGATCGGCGCGCTGATCGGCGGCGTCGTCGAGGGCATGACCTGGCTCGGCACCTTCCACGCCATCGGCGTGAAAATCCTGAGGAGCCATGCCGAACTGGCGGGATTGCGCTCCGGCTTCTCGATCCTCGACACCGACGACCAGCTGCGCCTCATGAAACAGTTGCTCCAGGCCCACGGCATCGACGAGAAGCGCTGGCCCGCCCGGCTGCTGGCCAGTCTCATCGACGGCTGGAAGAACCGCGGGCTGACGCCTGACAAGGTGCCGGCCGGCGAGGCCCACGACTTCGATGGCAAGGGCGCACTCCTTTATGGCGAATATCAACAGCGCCTCAAGGTGGTCAACGCCTGCGATTTCGGCGACCTGCTGCTCGAACCCTTGCGCATTTTCCAAGCCCATCCCGATGTGCTGAAAGACTACCAGCGGCGCTTCAAATACATGCTGGTCGACGAATACCAGGATACCAATGTCGCGCAATATCTGTGGCTCCGGCTGCTCGCCCAGGGCCACCACAACATCTGCTGTGTCGGTGACGACGACCAGTCGATCTATGTCTGGCGCGGCGCCGAGGTCGACAACATCCTGCGCTTCGAGAAGGATTTTCCGGGCGCCAAAGTCATCCGCCTCGAACGCAACTACCGTTTGACGCCGCAAATCCTCGGTGCCGCGTCAGGCCTCATCGAAAAGAACGAAAGCCGTCTGGGCAAGACGCTGCGCACCGACAAGGACGATGGCGAGACCGTCACCGTGCGCTCGCACTGGGACGGCGACGAGGAAGCCCGCGTCATCGGCGACGACATCGAGAACCTGCAAAGGAAGGGCGAGAAGCTCAACGACATGGCGATCCTGGTGCGCGCTTCGTTTCAGATGCGTAGCTTTGAAGACCGCTTCATCACGCTAGGGGTTCCCTACCGCGTGGTTGGCGGCCCGCGCTTCTATGAGCGCGCCGAGGTGCGCGATGCGCTCGCCTATTTGAAGGTCATCGCCTCGCCCGACAATGATCTGGCCTTCGAGCGCATCGTCAATACGCCCAAGCGTGGCATCGGCGATAGTTCGGTGAAGCGCATGCATGACTTCGCGCGCAAGAATGGCGTTTCACTTTATCGCGCCGCCGAAGCCCTGTCGCTCACCGGCGAACTGCCCAACAAGACGCGCACAGCACTCCGTATACTGATCGAAAGCTTCGCGCGCTGGCGCCAGGTGATGACCGGTGTTCCGCACACGGAGCTTGCCGAGATCGTGCTCGATGAATCGGGTTACACCGCCATGTGGCAGAACGACAAGAGCCCGGAGGCCGAGGGCCGTCTCGAGAACCTGAAGGAACTGGTGCGCTCCATGGGCGAATTCGAGAACCTGTTGGGCTTCCTTGAACACATCGCCCTGGTGATGGATGTCGAGCAGTCGCCCGACGATGACAAGGTCAATATCATGACGCTGCATTCCGCCAAGGGGCTGGAATTCGGCACGGTGTTCTTGCCCGGCTGGGAGGAAGGCCTGTTCCCGCACCAGCGGGCGCTTGACGAGAAGGGCCGCGCCGGATTGGAAGAAGAGCGCCGCCTCGCCTATGTCGGCATCACCAGGGCCAAGCGCCGCGCCTTCATTTCCTTCGCGCAGAACCGGCGCATTCACAATCTCTGGCAATCCGCCCTGCCCTCGCGCTTCATCGACGAACTGCCGGAGGCGCACGTTGAAGTGGCGCCGATGGCGAACTCCTATGGCGGCTACGGCCTTAGCAGCTACGGCAAGAGCCGCTTCGACGAGCAGACCCAGCCTTTCGGTAATACCTACGCAACCCCGGGCTGGCAGCGCGCCCAGGAACGCTGGTCAAAGGGCGGCAGCGCGAGATCGACACCCCATTTCATCGATGGCGAAATGACGGCGCGCGAAACCGAAGGCAAGGGCTTCGCGCCCGGCGAACGCGTCTTCCACGAAAAATTCGGCACCGGCAGCGTCACGAGCGTCAACGGCAACAAGCTGACCATCGACTTTGACAAGGCGGGCGAGAAGAAGGTGCTGGATAGTTTTGTATTGAGGTATGAGACATGACAAGCGAAACTGAAGAAATGGGACCGAATGAAGACCCAATGCAGTTTATCGCAAGAGCCGCACCCCTCATTAAATATTCTCCTGATACCCATTTTCAACTGCAACTGCTGCGCGAGGCCTCCAAGGAAATTCTGGGGACTCTAGCCGCTCCCCGTCTGCCAAGCGGCAACATCGACGGGAATGCTCGGTATAAGGCTCACTGGCTGTTCTGGCTCTGGACATTGGGAGCGTACGAGATCGTTCGAACCCTTTGCCAAGACAAGGAGCGCCTAACCACCGCGCTTTTCAGCAAGCTCGACGATCTGAGAACTCAACTCGCAAGACTGAGAATGCCGTTCGCCAAGCTCGAACTCGCCGGATGCAACAAACCAAGTCCTGGAGGCGAATTACTTGCAGTCGGACCAGGTGCTGAGGGAAATGACCTAATCTTTCGGATCGAGGGAAGACTGATTGATGCCCGCGAGCTGATTGAGCATTTTGATAGTGTAGTCCGTGGGGTCAGAGCAGATCAAATCCTCAGGAAAAGGGGAATTTGAACCTTTATGGCCGAGCTTGAGCCAATTCCCTGATGGCCGTCACCCCAACGAAAGCTGGGGTCCAGATTTCTTGCTCCAAGGGTGGGAGCGGGATGCCAGCCTGCGCTGGCATGACGGGTATCGGGGGTGTTTCAATTTGAATCAGTAAGACTCGAATGAATATGCAGGGCGCCATTCTCCGGCATGCAAAATCCGGACTGCCAACCCCCCAACTTGCACGCAAAAATCAGCCTTTGGTCAACGCCGCCGCGATGCGCTCCCATTCGGCCGGGATACTCATGGCGCGGTCCTGCCCCACCCGGGAATACCAGTAGCGGGCGTTGCTTTCGTCACCCTCGATCCAATGGGCCAGTGCATGCACCATGTCGTAGGCGGGTGTGCCCTCCGATGTCTGGCAATGGGTGTGCGCCATTTCCCATTCGGGGCCAAGTTTGAAGCCACCCTTGCGCAGCCACCACAGGGCCTGCAAGGGCGGAGACAAGGTGAGATCGGGCGCATCGCCCGTGGCGGTCAGAAGCTCAAGCGTGGTCATGCCGCATCATAGATCGCTGCATCACGCCGAGGCCACAGCAAACTTCAACGCCACGCCGTTCCTGCAATAGCGCAGGCCGGTCGGCGCGGGCCCATCCTCGAAGACATGTCCGAAATGCCCGCCGCAGCGGCGGCAATGGACTTCGGTGCGCGTCGTGAACAGCGTGTTGTCCTCTTTCTTCCCAACCGCATTAGGCAGCACGTCGAAGAAGCTCGGCCAGCCGGTACCACTGTCATATTTGGTTGCTGAGTCATAGGCGGCCAGGTTGCAGGCGGCGCACGTGTATGTCCCCTTGCGGTGCTCGTCGAGCAGCGCGCTCGTGAAGGGCCGTTCGGTGCTCTCCCTGCGCAGCACGGCGAATTGCTCAGGCGTCAGCAGCGCCTTCCATTCGTCCTCGGACTTGGTGATCTCGAAGCTTTCGGCACGCGGCCGCGTGGTGCCGAAGCCGAGGCCAAGGCCGAGGAGCAGCGAGGAAAAGGCGGCGTGTTTCATAAGGAGACGGCGGTTCATGACGGTAACTCCAAGTGGTTGAGCACCAAGTTACGATGCCGCGCGCGGAATTGCTTCACACGTCTGCCGCGAATTTCGTCACATCCGTGTGAGGCCGGCCGTGACCGCCGCCCGAGACGCTCGCGCCGGACTGAGGTGTCAGATCGCGGAATTGCCACAAAGAGGTCAACGAGAAGGCGGCGACGACCGCAAAGGCAATGGTGAAATCCACCGGCTGGAGGTCAAGTTCGCTCCGCCACCATTGCGCCGTTTCGAGCACGAAGGCGCCCAGCACCACGCCCGCCGACAAGGAAAGCTGCTGGGCCACCGTGTAAAGACTCGTGGCATAGCTCGCCTGTTCGCTCTCGATATCCGAGTACGACATGGCGTTCATGGCGGTGAACTGCAGCGAGCGCAGGAAGCCGCCAGCGAAC
>JANPCA010000627.1:0-3284 GCA_031430715.1 Hyphomicrobiales bacterium
CGGAGTGGATCTCGGCGACACGTCCAGCTCCAATCCCGATGTGACGGCCCTGACCGGCGGCGGCGCATGGGTTGTCTACCAGGATTTGCAAAGCGGCAGCAACTCCGACATCGAGGTCAATATCCGCAACAGTGACGGAAATTTCATCAGCACCTTCATCGTCGACTCTGCTCCGGCGGAAGACCATGGCCCCAGTGCCGCCGGTCTCGATGACGGCACTGTTGCCGTGGCTTGGACGCGCACGATTGGCGCCGGCACGGAGGTCTGGTATGCCGCTTACAATGAAACCGGCGGCGTGATCCGGGCGCCAGCGCTCCTGGATTCCACCGGCCCAGTCAACCGCAATGTCAGCGTGTCCGCAAAGTCCGGGGGATTCGTCGTCGCCTACGAAGACGATGGCTGGGGAACCGGCGGCACCGACATTACCTTGGCGCAGTTCACGCTCAATGGCACCTTCGAGCGCTGGGACAATGTCAGCAATCCATTACTCGCCAGTGACGTCTCGGACGATGCCAATCCTTATGTTGCGCGGCTGTCCAACGATTATCTGGTCGTGGCCTATACCAACAGCCGGCCCTTCGAAGTTCATTATACCGCGGTCAGGCTGATCGATCCCGCCAGCGGCAACATCATTGCGGAATACAACCTCTCGGACCCGGTCAAGGATACGAGGTTCCCGGCGGTGGCCGGTTTCAGCAATGGCGGCATCGCGGTCTTTCACACCAATGACGAGGTGGACGACATCGAAGGCGCGCATCTGCAGGCGCGGCGCACGTCGGTGGGCGACATCGAAGCTGACTTGATCGACGGCGACAGTCTCGCCGATACCATGCGGGGCGGCGGCGGCAACGACCATTTGCGCGGCTTCGGCGGCAATGACCGGCTGATCGGCGGGCCAGGCCGGGATAGGCTCGATGGCGGAACGGGCCGCGATGTGATGACCGGTGATGGCGGCGCCGACGCATTCGCGTATACCGCAACCGCCGATTCCGGCATCACCGTCTCTACCCGCGACCACATCACCGATTTCGTTCACCTGACCGACAAGATCGATCTCTCCGCCATCGACGCCAGTACCGGCACCCCGGGCAACAATGGTTTCACCTTCAAGGGAACCCTCGCCTTCGATGGCGAAGGTCAGGTGCGCGTTGTACAGTCGGGATCGAACACCATCGTCGAGGTGAACACCACCGGTGCGGCCGGAGCCGAAATGACCATCCAACTCAACAACGTTACCGCCTCGGCGCTCACCCTGGCGGATTTCTTCTTCTGAGCCGCGTCAATCCTCGAGGTCGATATCCAAGATCGCCATCGAGAAATTATACGACAACTCGCCGTCCTCCTCGTCGCGGAAAATGACACCGACGAATTCCTCGCCGATATAGACTTCCGCCGAATCGTCCTTCTGCGGCCGCTTCTTGACGCTCATGGCGGGAAGCTCGAACCGGCTGCGGAAGAACTTAGTCAGCTTGGCGATTTCATCGGGTTTCAAAGCGGGCAACTCCTCAGGGCTTTTTGGGGCCGCCGCTCTAGCCGCAATCGCTGCAGCCCGCAACCGGCTCCACATTATGGTCCATGGAACGCGACGGCTCGGTGCAGCCTGCCACCCCCACCACCTTGGCGGGAACGCCCGCCACCGTCGTATTGGGTGGCACGTCGTGGAGGACCACCGAGCAGGCCGCCACGCGCGAGCAATGGCCGATCTCGATATTGCCGAGGATCTTGGCGCCAGCCCCGATCAGCACGCCGTGGCGGATCTTGGGATGCCGGTCGCCCGCTTCTTTTCCGGTGCCGCCCAGCGTGACGCCCTGCATGATCGAGACATTGTCCTCGATCACAGAGGTCTCGCCGATGACGATGTCATGGCCATGGTCGACCATGATGCCCTTGCCGATGACCGCATTGGGATGGATGTCAACCGAGGCGATCATCGAGGAACGGCTCTGCAGGTAATAGGCAAAATCCTTGCGCCCCAGATGCCACAGGCGATGCGCCATGCGGTGCGTCTGGATCGACTGGTAGCCTTTGAAATAGAGCAGCGGATCGACATAGCGGTGGCAGGCCGGGTCGCGGTCGAAGGTGGCGATGATGTCGGCGCGCGCCGCATGGCCGATCTCCGGCTCGTCCTCCAGCGCATCGGCGAAGGCCTGCACCACCAGATCGGCCCCCAGATCGGCATTGCCGAGGCGCGCCGCAAGCCGGTGGATCAGCGCCTTCTCGAAACTGTCATGGTTGAGGATCGAACCGAACAGGAAGCCGCCGAGCGCCGGCTCAGCCCGGGCAATATCCTGAGCCTCCTCGCGGATGCGGCTCCACACCGGGTCGAGGCGTTCGAGGGATTGGGTCTTGGTAGCCTGCCACATGTGTCGTTCTCCCATTTCCCCCTTCAACCTCTCCCGCGTGGCGGGAGAGGACGGCGCGGGAACCGCGCCAGGTGAGGGCTTGTGATGACTATAATCCAGACCACGTCATATGGGTATACCGCCACGCGATTGTGAAGCCCGCAGATTCATGTTGGAGGTTGGATCATGACGACCTGGCCGTCGCTCTCCCGCCACATCCATATTTTCATAGACGGTTCAACAGGTTGACTGGTCCTGAAGCGGCCCGAACGGCACAACGCACTCAATTCCGCCTTGTGGGCGGCGATCCCGCCATTGATGAAATCTCTTGATGAAAGCGTTGATGTGAGGTCATCGTCATCCGCAGCGCGGAAGCCTTCGCGGCGAAGCGGAAGGCAAAGTTTCTAAGCAAGTAAGCTGTCCCTCCGGTTCGCCCATCTTTTCCTTCTCCGCCCGAAGGGTGGGGAAGCAACCATGATGTTTTGGTTTGGGTCAAGGCATGACCCGTTTGCCGGCCCATGGGGTTCCTCTGGCGAGAATTGCGTTTGCGAGGATGATGAGTTTGCGGGCGCAGGCGGTGACGGCGGCGGTATGAGCTTTGCCGTGAGAGCGCAGGCGGGCATGGAAGGTTTTGAGAGCCTCGTTCCAGTGCATGGCGCCGCTGAAGGCGGCACGGAAGGCGGTGGTGCGGAGTCTGGCTCTGCCGCCGTGAATGTGACACTCGCCTTTGAAGGCGCCGCTTTCATGGAGATGCGGAGCCAGGCCTGCGAGGCTGGCGGCTTCTTCACGGGCCAGGCTGCCAAGCTCGGGCATGCGGATCAGGAAGCCGATGGCGGTGCGCTGGCCAAGCCCCGGAATGCTGAGCAGCAAGTCGAGGCGGTTGGCGAGTTGGCCGTCCTTGCGCATCCGCGCCTCGAGCTTGGCGAGACCCGCGCGCCGTTG
>JANPCA010000628.1:0-4857 GCA_031430715.1 Hyphomicrobiales bacterium
ATCGCCTTCAGCGTGGCGTCGCCGCAGTTTCTAAGCGCCGCGAATTTTGACTCGATGGCCTTTCAGCTCCCCGAGTTAAGTCTGCTGACGCTGGCTATGCTGATGCCCATCATCTCCGTCGGCTTCAATCTGGCGATCATCTACACCGCTAATATCTGTGGTCTCACGTTGGCATGGGTTCTGATGCAGTATGGCGGCGCCGATGCCGGCGTGCCAGCCTTCCTGCTGGGCTCCGCCGCGGCCATCGCCGTGGGAGCGCTGGCGGGCTGCGTTATGGGTCTGGTCATTGCCTATGTCGGCGCCCATCCCATTCTCGTCTCGCTCGCCATGATGATCTTCCTCCGGGGCCTTGGCGAATTTCTTACCCGGGGCGGCGACATCTCCGGCTTTCGCAATTGTCTCCATGGCATTGGCCACGGTTACATTCTCGGAATTCCCACACCACTGCTGATTTTCGCAGGCGCGGTGCTAGTGTGGCACATGCTGCTGACGCGCACCCGTCACGGCTTCTCGGTCTACATGATCGGTTCCAATATCCTCGCCGCAAACTACTCCGGCATTCTCATGCTCACACGTTTCAATTCGGTGCGCGTCGGCCATGGCGAAGCACTTCTGCTGGTGACGGTGCTGGCCTGTTTCCTCGGCGGAGTGGACCCGTTCGGCGGTTTCGGCCGCGTGGTGGCCGTGGTGCTGGCCCTGATCATTCTTCAGGTACTGTCATCGGGTCTGAACCTGCTGGGTGCCAATCAGCATCTCTCAACCGCGGTCTGGGGCCTGTTCCTCATCGGCGTGATGATCCTGCGCTGGACCGCCGCGAAATACCGAAACTCCAATCGAAAGAAGGAATGAGATCATGGAGGGCTTTGGTGTTCATACGAGCATGTGGACGATGAACTGGGACCGCGCCGGAGCCGAAAAGGCAGTGGCCGCCGCCGCCCATTTCAAGATGGATTTCATCGAGATCGCACTTCTCAACGCGCCTGAAGTCGATACGGCCCACTCGCGGGCACTCCTTGAGAAGAATAATCTCAAGGCCGTGTGCTCGCTTGGCCTGCCCGAGAGAGCCTGGGCCTCGCGCCACCCGGAGCTGGCCATCGAGCATCTCAAAGTCGCCATCGACAAGACTGCGGAAATCGGGGCGCTGGCGCTGTCAGGCGTCACCTATGGCGGCATCGGCGAGCGCACCGGTGTTCCGCCCACGCAAAAGGAATACGACAATATCGCCAAGGCACTCACCGTGGCGGCGAAACATGCCAAGACCCGCGGCATCCTGCTCGGCATCGAGCCGGTGAACCGCTACGAGACCCACCTGATCAACACCGGCTGGCAGGCCGTCGAAATGATCGAGCGCATTGGTGCTGAGAACATGTTCATCCATCTCGACACTTACCACATGAACATCGAGGAAAAGGGCGCGGGCAACGGTATTCTCGATGCCCGCAAATACATCAAATACATCCACCTCTCCGAAAGCGATCGCGGCACGCCGGGCTCCGGCACCTGTGACTGGGATGAGGTCTACGCCACGCTTGCCGCCATTGGCTTCAAGGGCGGACTGGCGATGGAAAGTTTCATCAACATGCCGCGCGAAGTGGCCTATGGCCTGTCGGTCTGGCGGCCCGTGGCCCGCGACGAGGCCGAGGTGATGGGCAACGGCCTGCCTTTCCTGCGCAACAAAGCCAAGCAATACAAACTGATCTGAGTTGCAGACCGGATGAGTCAGGCAGCGGTGTTTGATCGTGACATTGAAATAACAAGTGGAGGAGCGCGGATTATCCCCCACGATGTGCCTGTCGCCGCCGTGGAGGACAATTGCCTGTTGCTCAAGATGGCGCCGTGGTCATCGTTGGAGCCGCTCTTTGGCTTGACTTTTAGAATCAACCCCAAAGCTTGAAAGTACATCCCAAACCGCCAGGATACTCGCCCGTTCACAGCGGCGCCTCCGGACTCATCCCCTGCCGCTCGACGGGCAGTCAGCGATGCTTGTCGCCGCCACGCCGCTCGATCGGCCGGTCACGCTGGCCATGCGCGAACTCATGGACATAATTGGAAAGGAAGTGGACCGCTGCGTGAGATCGGCGATCCTGAAAGGTACACCCCAACGCCGCCTGGCCCGCGCTGCCCGGAAACGGCTTGAACTTCAGCCGTTTCCGGCTGGTAGCCACATGGCCGGTCACAGGCCTTGAGCCAATCACACTTGAATCACCTGGCGTCGGTGAAGAGTCTCATTCTGAAAATCCTGAGAGAAGCAATGCGAATAACGATGCTGTACCTTGCCCCTCGATATCAGCGTTTGCGATACGGTTTGCCCGGTAAAGGCCGGGGTCGTTTGGAAAGTTATGCTGCCGGCCCTGACGCCAGATCGATGAGAACTGGTGGACGGTGTTGCTTATCGAAAGTGGCGGAAACAACAATCAGACTGGGAGAGAGAGAAGACGGCGGGGGAAGATGCCTTCTGGCAAGGCGCGCCCGCCCGCAAATACCATTTCGACTTCTCCTATGATGGCGTGATGCGCTCGGTCGAGGACAGCGCGCGGCGCACCGGCATCGACCGGTTCGACATGCTGCTGATCCATGATGCCGACCGCCACTATCAGGAGGCGGTCGATGGCGCCTACCGGGCGCTGGACAGGTTGCGCAGCGACGGAACCGTCAAGGCGATCGGCGCCGGAATGAATCAGAACGCCATGCTGGCGCGTTTCGCCAGGGACGGCGTCATGGATATCTTACTGCTGGCGGGCCGCTACACGATCCTCGATCACAGCGCGCTCGACGATCTTTTTCCAGCCTGCGCGGAGCGCGGAACGTCGATCCTCATCGGTGGCGTGTTCGACAGCGGCATGCTCAACGATCCGTCGCCGAAGGCCAGCTTCGATTATGTGACGGCCGACGGCAAGTGGCGGGAAAATGTCCTGGACCATGGTGTGCGGACGCCGGAGGGCCACGAGACCGGCGCTTACTGGGTCGGCCGGGCGCTTGCCATCGAGAAAGTGTGCGACCGGTATCAGGTGCCGCTCTCGGCGGCGGCGCTGCAGTTTTCCGCCGCCCTCCCACAGGTGTCCTCCATCGCCGTCGGCGCGGGCAGTGCGGCATCTCAATGTTCATCCGCGCGCCGTCATCCGCAAGCTGCGCATGCTGAAGTGCCGCAACGGCCCGGCCTTCGAGATTTTCCAATACGAGGCGCCGGACCAGCTTACGGCGTTGCCGCGCAACAGCGATCACGGCGGCCATCACCTTGCCTTCTATGTGACCGGCATGACTGCGGCGGTTGCTTATCTCAAGTCGAAGGGCGTGAAAGTTCTGGGTGACCCCTCGGCCTTGACGGCGGGCGCCAGGGCCGGGCTGACCTGGGTTTATTTCATGGCGCCCTGGGGCATGCAGCTTGAATTGGTGACCTATCCGGTCGGCATGGCCTACGAGAAAACTGCGAAGGAAAAAATGTGGAGCCCGCTTTAGCGGACCAAATAATGCGTTCTGCGGAACGATGAACTCCCCGTAATTCCGACGCGCTCCGCAACGCAAGAGCGATGGATTGGAATTGGCCGGTATTGCCCAAGGGCTGGAGACTCTCTTCGCCAAAGATTCTCAAAATGAGTTTCTTTTCCATGTGCCCGGATCGTGGTGCGGTTAGTGTTGGTGTCAGGCGCTGGTGTCAGCGCTGCAGAAAAAACATCCAGTGTGCCGCAGCATTCCTGCATGAATGGCAGACGCCGCTATGTGTTTGCTTCATCGTCAATCTTGGGAGGAATAGAATGTCGAAGTTTTCAAGCCGCCGTGCCATGATTTTCGGGAGCATCGCCGGGTTCGCGGCGATGGCGCTTCCGGCCATTTCCGGCGAACCCTACACCGGCGCGCCGCGCACCTACCTCTATAATCCGGACACCGAAGTCTGCTTCAAGGATACGTCGCAGTACAAGAAGAACGGGCCCTATACGATCGATTTCTCCAATGCTGGCTTGGGCGATTCCTGGCTCGTTGTGATGCTTCATTCGGTGCAGACCGCCGCGTCGCCTCCGATAATTTCGTCACCTTCGTGACGGCCTCCGACGCGATGGTGGGCCGCCGCGTCGCCCAGTGGATCGCTGAAAAGCTTGGTGGCAAGGGCAATGTCATCATGCTCGCGGGCCAGGCAGGCTCGAGCCCGTCGGAAAACCGCGAAAAACCCGCCCGCGAAGTCTTCGCTCAGTTCCCCGGCATCAAGGTGCTGGAGACCGTCTACTCGGACTGGTCGCCGGTGAAGGGCAAGCAGGTGATGCAGGCGATGATCACCAAATACGGCAAGGACATCAATGCCGTCTGGTCGGCGCACGGCCTGCAGACCCCGGGCTCGATCGAAGCCTTCATCGAAGCGGGCTACAAGGACGGCGAAATCCCGCCCCACACCAATGCCGACGTGAACGGCGGCTTGCAACTGGCGCTCAAGCACAAGATCCCCATGCTGGAAGTGGGCTATCCTTCGGCCATGGGCGGCGTATCGGTGGACGTGGCGCTTCAGGTTCTGGCGGGTGCGCCCGTGCCCTGCATCTACACCATCAACTCGCAGATCGCCGTGAGCGAGGGCGGCAACACCCCATCGATCACCACGGGTCTGAGCCTCACCGACCTCGTCGTGCCGAACGGCGCGCCGGACATGCTGATCACCGGCGGCATGGGACAGGACTACGATCCCAAGACCTACACGGTCGACTATCCGCATTAAGCGCGCCCATCCCGGCCCGGGGCGCGCCGTGCCCCGGGCTTTCTCTGCCGAATTGGGGCCCGATGCTGAAACTCTCGAACATCACCAAGAGCTTTCCGGGTGTCCGGGCCCTGTCCGAGATCAACCTTGAGATCCGCGCCGGCGAAATCCACGCGCTG
>JANPCA010000629.1:0-18194 GCA_031430715.1 Hyphomicrobiales bacterium
GTATCTACGAAACCTACGACGCCATCGTCGAAGCCTGCTGCGCGGCCTGGAACGATCTCATTGAAACCCCAGACCGCATCGTCTCGCTTGCTACCCGTCAATGGGCGGAAGTGTCATAACTTATGACGGTTGGTATAAGTCCATTCCAAACTCAATATACCAATTTGGTCCCTGATGGCCTCCCGAACGGGGGCCTCCGTGTTCGCCTGTGAACCCGGAGGGGAAGGGGCTGGACATGTCGATCGTAAAAGCGGCCATCTTTTTTGTGAACTGTCTTTCGGCAGGTGCTGTCGACTGTTGCCGGCAGAGGGCGTTAACATATCGAGCAAACTTTCGCGGCGCAACAACCTTCCCCCTAACCTGTCCCCCCGCAGCGCCGCCACCCTTTCTCTTTGGTGCAGGTGGCGCCCGGCAACGCCTTCACAGCGACCTCAAGAACGCCACCAACGCGTCCCGCGCCACCTTCGCCGCGTTCCGGAACCTCTCCCTCGCCGCCTCGCCCTCGCCGCCGTGCCAGAGGATGGCTTCCTCGAAGCCTCTGGCGCGGCCATCGTGGAGGAGGAGGTCATGGCCGTTCACCGTCTCGATCAGGCCGAGGCCCCAGAGGGGCGGGGTGCGCCATTCGCTGCCCGATGCTTCGAAGTCGGGGCGGTGGTCGGCCAAGCCCTCGCCCATGCCGTGGAGCAACAGATCCGTGAACGGATGAATGGTCTGGTGGGCGGTTTCGGGGAGGGCGGCATCGGAGGTCGTGAGGCTCGGCAGGTGGCATTGGGCGCAGCCGAAATCGCGGAACGCCCCGGCACCTTGCCGCACCTGGCGGTCATCGGCATTGCGCTGGGCGGGCACGGCGATGAGCCTGGTATAGAGGGTGAGCTTGCCGAGGAACTCATCGTTCATCTCGGGATCTTCCTCGCCATCCGTGAAGCTGGTGGTGAGGCCGATGTCGCCTTCTGCTGCGGAGGCATTCTGCTGGCGGAGATTGGGCTGATTGGCCTTCCAGCCGAAGCGGCCGATGGCGGGAGCACCTTTCGCCATATCCCAGACATGGTTGAGGCGGCCCGAGATACCGTCGCCGTCCGCGTCATCGGGATCGGCCAAGCCTTCGAGCAGCGTATCGGGCACCGCCTCAAGCAGCCCCAGACCGATCATCTGCGGCGCCACGCGGGGCGACAGCATGACGTCTTTCCCAAGATCGCCATAGCCCAGATCGGCGATCTCATAGCTTGGGCGGCGGAGCGCATACGCTTCGCCATCGCCATAGGTGCCGGGGACATCTTCATAGCGGATGCGGATGCGGGCCTCGGGCGCAACACCGCGGATGGCGCGTTCGCTGAACTGGCCGCCATAGGCGGGATGGGGCTTGGGGCCGCCATGTTCATCCATGCCGGGAACCGACAGGCGCACCAGCATCGAATCCATGGGGCCTTGGCCAGTTTCCGGCGGGCGGCCGCGGCCATCGTGCGTGTGGCAGCCCGAACAGGAGACGCGGTTGAACAGGGGCCCTAAGCCATCGAAGGCCTTGACCGAGCCCGGCGCTTCCACCCAGTTGGTGTTGAACAGCCGATTGCCGAAGGAGAAGGGCCGCTGATGGCGGCGCGGCCCGTTGGCCATCGGGAAGGTGAAAGCCTGGCCGCCAGTGACCGCCCTGGTGCCTTCGCCACCCAGCGCCGCCGTCTGGGGGATGGCCAGCAGGGTGTCGCGCAGTGATGGCCGGGTGGTGCCGCCGCCCAGTATCGTGACGGCGGCCACCACGGCAAGAGAACGGCGCATCACTCGGAGGGAATCAGCACCAGTACGCCGAGCTTGGCACCGGTATCGGTGAAGCCCTTGCCCAAGGCCTCGAGTGCCGTCACCACGTCCTCGGCCGCCTGGCGCTCGGGCGAGTTCTTGGGCCTGGCCAGAACCTGGTCCCAGGGGTCGCCGAGCCTGGCGATTTTGGCTTCGGCATCGGCGATAAGTCCGTCCATGCGGCTGGCTAAGGGCTCATCCTGAGCGCGCAGCAGTTGATCAAGCTTCGCTCCCGTCCACACCGCCTGGATGCCGGCCAGATCATGGACGAAGTCCTGCTTGGTGGTATCGGAGAAGCAGGAATGCTCGTCCTCCTGGTCGCCCGAATCGAGCGCCACGGCGAGACGCTCCGACATCAGTTCATAGCCTGCCAGAATGGCCATGCCGTTGATCATGCGGCCGATGGCCTCGCGCGGCGGGAGCTGCAAGAACTTCGCGGCGTAGTTATCCCCCTTGCCCGGTTCCCAGGCTTCCGCCAGTTCGTCCAGTTCGTGCACGAGTTCGGCGGTGACCAGTTCAAGATAGGCACGGCGGCGGTCGTTGTTGGCTTGGCCCGCGATATAATCCGTAAACGGACGGTTTCCCGGGCCGTCCGCCGAGAGATCCTGGCCCCAAAGCAGGAATTCGATGGCGTGCCAGCCGGTGGTGACATCGGCCTCATCCTGTTTCTGGTTCAGGCTTTCGAGACCGCCGAGATCCATCCCGACGGCGGGATCGTTGACGAGGCCGGCCTTCGGGTTGCCTTCCACATAGTCGACATAGGCTTCATTCATCGGCCAGGCGTTGATGCCGCCCTCGGCCGCTTCGATGGGGCCATCATAGAAGCGGAAGGCCTCGGTCAAGAGATAGGCGGGCCTGGCCGCCACCCAGGCACCGCGGGCCTTGGCCAGCGTCTCGGCCGAAGGTGCGGCGAGGAAGGCCGCGATGGCGCCCTGCATGGCGCGGGCCTCGGCGGCGGCTTTTGTATAGGACGTCTGAACGAGTTCGGCGTAGGCGGCGATCTGCGGGGCGGCGTCGTACTGGAAGGCGGTGGGGTCGGTCGATTCGAGGGCATAGGACGTGACCGATGAGCCGCCGCCCTCGCTGCCGCCTTCTCCACCTTCGCCCGCTTCCCCGTTTGTCTGCGCCAGAACGAGCGGCTGATGCAGGGCGGCGGACGGATGGGGTGCATCCGGTGCGGGCGCCGCCGCGCTCAAACTGGCCGAGCCGAGGACGGCGAGGCTGAGGGTTGTCCAGGTTTTCAGGTGCTTCGCCATGCTCTTTCCAATTTCCGAGTAATTTAGTCAGGTTATTCTGCTAGCCCAGGACGAGGCGCTCGTCTAGTGTGATTTTCATGGGAATCAGGGGAGACATGCAGTGATCGTGCAGATCGAGAATGTGTTGGACGGGGCGGCGGTGGCAGCACTCAAGGCCTCGCTGCAGGCAGCCTCCGCGCAATTTCAGCCCGGCGCCCAGACGGCGGGCTGGCATGCCAAGCATGTCAAGAACAACGAGCAACTGGCCAGTCCGCAGGCGCGCCAGACCTGCGAGGCGGTGCAGGCGGCACTCATCAGGAACGAGGTGTTCAAGACGGCGGCGAGGCCCCGCGACCTCACCGGCCTCCTGGTGTCGCGCTATGGCGTGGGCATGGAATATGGCCTCCATGTCGATGCTCCGCTGATGGTGGGAAAGCGCACCGATCTGTCCTTCACGGTCTTCCTGTCCAGTCCCCATGACTATGACGGCGGCGAACTGGTGATCGAAGGCAACGACGGTGCGAGCGCCATCAAGCTCGCCGCCGGTTCGGCGGTGCTCTATCCCAGCACCAGCCTGCACCGCGTGGCGGCGGTGACACGCGGCGAGCGCCTGGTCGTGGTCGGCTGGGTCAGGAGCCTCATCCGCTCTCAGGAGCAGCGCGACATCCTCTTCGATCTCGACCGGAGCATTGCCTTGATGCGGCAAGGCGGGGCCGACCGCAGCATCATCGACCTGACGCTGAAGACCCGCTCCAACCTGATGCGCATGTGGCTCGATGACTGAGAACGGCCCTCCCGTTCCGCCACGCAATCGTCTAGATTGATCCGCACAAGACAGCGCGCGAAAAGGCGATCGGGAACGACATGGCAGATCCGGCGATATCACAACCCCTCGACCAACCCCGGGTCTATCTCGTCCATATGGTGGTCTTCACCCTGGTGGTTGCGGTGCTTTCCGCCGTTATCCTGCCAGGATTGCAGGAGGCCTTCAAAGCCAATCCGGCGCTCAACGCGGTGATCATCGGCACCTTGGTGCTCGGCATCCTGCACTCCTACCGCATGGTGGCCAGGCTGTTCCGGGAGGTGACCTGGGTCAACCGCTTCCGCACCTCGGACTCAGGGAGCGATACGGGCAAGCCGCCGAAGCTGCTGGCGCCCATGGCGACGCTGCTCAAGAACCGGCAGAGCACGGTGCTGTCGCCCGTGTCGATGCGCTCGCTGCTCGATTCGCTGGCCTCCAGGCTCGATGAATCGCGTGACCTGCTGCGCTATCTGGTGGGGTTGCTGATTTTCCTAGGATTGCTCGGCACCTTCTGGGGCCTCCTTGAAACGGTACAGTCGATCGGCGGCGCCATCGAGGGGCTCGATGTCTCGGCGGCGCAATCGGCCACCGTCTTCGACCAGTTGAAGCAAGGCTTGCAGCAGCCGCTGGTGGGCATGGGCCGGTCGTTCTCGTCGTCGCTGTTCGGCCTTGCCGGATCGCTGATCCTGGGCTTTCTCGACTTGTTAGCCTCCCAGGCGCAGAACCGTTTCTATACCGACCTTGAAGACTGGTTATCGACCATGACCGACATCGCGGCGGGCGACGGGAGCCAAGTGGGGCCAACGCTCGCGCCGCAATTGCTGCGCGCCGAACTCCAGTCCTTGCAGCGCAGTTTGGAAAAGCTCGCCACCAATATGGATGGCGCCAAAAAATCGGGCGGCACCGATTCGATCGAACAGCTGGCCGACGCGGTGGCAAGCCTCGTCACCCAGATGCGCGAGGAACAGAAGATGGTGCGGACCTGGGCGCAGGGCCAGCAGACCCAGCAGAATGAAATCCAGCGCTTGCTGATGCGCGCCACCGGGCAGACGGCAAGGCCCGGTGCTGCCGGCCGCACCCGCGTCGAGGATGAGCGCTAGGCGATGGCGGGCGCGCTCTCACGGCGGCGCGGCAGCGGCAATGACGCGCCCTATTGGCCAGGCTTTGTCGACGCCATGGCGCAGTTGCTGCTGGTCATCACCTTCCTCTTGTCGGTGTTCATGGTGGCGCAGTTCCTGCTGGCCCGCCAAATCTCGGGCCAGGATTCGGCCTTGGGGCAATTGCGCTCGCAGATCGCCGAGCTGACGCAATTGCTGGCGCTGGAAAAATCCGCCAAGGCCGATGCCGAATCCGCCTTCATCGCGCTCCAGGACGATTTTGCCACCGCACAAAGCAAAGCGGCCGACCTGACCGCCATGCTCGAAAGCGAAAGCGCCAAGGGCAGCACGGCTGGCACCGCCATCACCGGTTTGCAGACCTCGCTCGACAAGGAGAAGGTCATTTCGTCGGAAGCGTTGGCCAAAGTGGAACTCCTGAACCAGCAGATCGCCGCCATGCGCCGCCAATTGCAGAGCCTCAACGCGCTGCTGACCGATTCCGAGGTCCGCAACAAGGCGTCCGAGGCGCAGGTGGCGGACCTTGGCAAAAGGCTCAATTCGGCATTGGCCCAGCGGGTTCAGGAACTGACGCGCTACCGCTCGGAATTCTTCGGCCGCCTGCGCCAGATCCTGTCGCAGCGCTCCGACATCCTGGTGGTGGGCGACCGCTTCGTGTTCCAGGCGGAGGTGCTGTTCCAGAAGGGCCAGGCCGCGCTCAATCCCGAAGGCGAGGCGGAAATGCTCAAACTTGCTGATGCCTTGAAGCAGCTTGAGCGCGAAATCCCCACCGACATCGCCTGGGTCCTGCGCGTCGATGGCCACACCGACGCGGACCCGATCCAGTCGGCTCTATTCCGGTCGAACTGGGAACTGTCGGCGGGCCGCGCCATCGCGGTGGTCAATTACCTGATCGCCAGCGGTGTGTCGCCGCAACACCTGGTGGCGGCGGGCTTCGGCGAGTTCCAGCCGATTGATCCGGGGTCCACGGAAGAGGCGAAGTCGCGGAACAGAAGGATCGAGTTGAAGCTGACGGAGAGGTGAGGGGAACCTGCCTCTCTCAAAATTGGCGTTGCGGTCTGGATGGCCGCGCCGGAGACGCCCTACAGGAGCGTCCTCTTGATATTGTCCCACGACGCTACATCCTGATCCTGTAGCTATCCAAATCTATGAGGCCGCCAACATCAAGAATACTATCGATCACTTCCGTTTCGCGTTTTTCGGAGAAGAACCGCGAAACGAGCGCGGGAAGAAGCACTGTTTGCATCTTGGCAACGTGATCGGCCAGCTTCTTGTCATTCTGGAACAGCATATCGACGAACACGCCCGAATCGGTCCAATACATATTGGTATCGATCAGCGAAAACCACCAAATCACCTCCGGGGGAAATCTGTTCTTTATGACAGAAATGACGCGCTCCTGTTGGTTCCGTAGTTCTGGGGATGATTCCTTCGCGACCGTTTCTCCCGGAAACATTGTTTCAAACTCTTCCAGAAGAATGACGAGCCGGTTATACTCATGCGGAAGGTAGTATGCGGTAGGATCGCGTTCGGACGTGACAATGCCGGCAGGAACGGAACCCACCTGATTGAGTATCGCTTGATCGGCGATGAATTGTCTATTATTCCACAGCACCGCTATTGATAATTTGCAGCCCTGCCCAGAGCTTACTTGAATCCACGGCGAAGAAAGCGTTTTGCCTTGCTCGTACCTTGGAATAGTCTCGAGAAGGTCGACAATTGTTTTGAGTTTATTTTTGTTGAGCCGCACTTTATTGACGTCACCATATGTATAACCACTCAGCACATAATAGCTTCTCACATCGGCGCTCTGGGGGTCCACCTGGGAAGGCGAAGACTCTCCGAAGGTGCTTTTCAGCAAGCTTGGAAAGGTTGCGTCCTTGAACCTTTTGACTAGGGGATAGCCTTGCTCCGCACCGGCCGCCACGAACTGAAAGGAGTAATTTGAATAATTGCACGCGCTGTTCGTGGCGGCTCGAACGGGCCCAGAGAAGGGCAAACAAGTTGTTGTAATGCAGCAAACGAGAAATACTAAATATGAAATTTGTACCAATGCTTTAGTGCGCATTCGCCGCCGCTCCCACGCCAGGATTAATCTCAATGCATGAACTCTTATAATAGCAAAGTTCACTGACTCTGACCGGTTCCCCCTTGTCCGTCACCCCGGCGAAGGCCGGGGTCCAGCTTGCATCACGCGATGATTTCTTAATTTTCATCGCCAGATAGCTAGGCCCCGGCCTTCGCCGGGGTGACGGATTCAGGGAATGGGGACATAAGTCTGTGTCAACGGTCTCTGGTATAACATAGGGCAATTGACTCGATGGTGTTTTTTCTAACAGGCCGGCCTCTTCCCATTGGCTTGTGTGCGTGCCGGGAATTCTTAGGTTATTTATAAATGCCGCGCTGCGTCCATGCGCTGATGCAGGATTCGGATTACGGCGATGCCGTAGCTTGTTGGCCGGAAGTAAATCACGTGCTGCTGCACGCTGCGCCGCCGGTAGCCCGGGCGGATGCTGGCGCAGCTCTGGGCCTGGTGCGGAGCATCGGCCAGGATGGTACAGGTAGCCTCGATCAGGTCTGTGTAGCGCGAGGCTTGCTCCAGGCCCCATTGCGCCACGGTGTAATCGAAAATCCCTTCAAGGTCGCGTTGCGCCTTCGGACTGAGCCGGTATTCAGCCATGCCCGGCGGTTTTACGCCGCTTGAACGCGGCAAAGTCGAAAGGTTGTGGTTCGCCACTCTGCTCGCCCTCTATGAGGGCTTGACGGATGTGCTCGATTTCGGCGCCGCGCTCCTGCTCGCGCCGGATCAGGTCCCGGATTGCCTCGCTGTCGTTGGTATAGTTGCCCGCCGCGACTTGTGCCGCAATCCAGGCATCCTGCTGTTCGGTAAGGGTAATGGTCTTGCGCACGGTAGCCATGATTAGCCCTTCCTTGACCGGTCTATGTCAAAATCATACTATTGGTGCAATATTGCGCGGTTTTGCGCGTCGGGCAAGTTTTTCCCGATGAGCCGCCGCCGCAAATCCTGCCCCGCCGGTGCCGTGAACCGCAGCTTCACCAGCCTCCCATAGAGCGGACTCGCCGTCATCAAATCGGCGTGCATCCCAGCCACCAGCTTGCCGCCTGGCGCGGGTGGCCGTGGGCGATTGAGTGGATTGCCGCCGTAATCCCCGTCACCGTAACCCTGATCGTCCCGTTGCGTCCGGCCGCAGTTGTGTATAATCGTTATTAAGGGGGCAATGAAACGATGCCGGCTGCGATTGCTTCGAAGATACGGCTTACCCCTGACCTGATCGGCGGGTTGGCCATGATGCTTCTGGCTGTTATCGCCATCATATCCTGCTGGCATCTCGACACCGGATCGCTTGCGGAAATCGGACCAGGCCTGATACCCACTGGACTGGCCGCGATCCTTTTTGGCCTCGGCGCAGCCGTGACATTCAATGGTTTCAGGGTCCGCGACACAGCATTGCAGTCCTGGCGCCTGCGCCCGATCCTGTTCATCCTCGGTGCCGTCTTGATTTTTGGACTTACGGTGCGAAGCGCTGGGATCGCGCTCGCCTCGCCCATGGCCCTGCTCATTGCCGGGGGCGCATCGCATGAAACGCGCTGGATGGAATATGCCGTGTTTGTCGTGGCCCTGACCGTGTTCTGCACGGTCCTGTTTCGATTCTTGCTGGGGCAGCCCATTCCGCTCGCACCCTGGCTGGTTGGGTACTGACCCCCCGTGGAACTTTTCGACAATCTCGCCCTGGGTTTCAGTGTCGCGCTGTCATGGCAGAATTTGCTGTTGTGTTTTACCGGATGCCTGCTTGGCACGCTGATCGGTGTCCTGCCCGGTGTCGGACCGATCGCCACCATCGCCATGCTGCTGCCGATCACCTATGGCATCGATCCGGCGGGTGCGTTGATCATGCTGGCGGGCATCTATTATGGCGCCCAGTATGGCGGCTCGACTTCGGCCATTCTGGTCAACATTCCGGGCGAAGCAACCGCGGTCGTCACCACGCTCGACGGTCATCAGATGGCGCGCAATGGCCGGGCGGGGGCCGCACTGGGGATCGCGGCGATCGGATCATTCATCGCGGGCAGCATCACCACGCTGATCGTCGCCGCGGTCGGCGTTCCCCTGACCAAGCTTGGCATGCTGTTCGGCGCTGCCGAATATTTCGCGCTGATGGTGACCGGACTGGTGTTCGCGGTCGTTCTGGCGCGGGGTTCCGTGCTCAAGGCGATTGCCATGATCTTCCTCGGGCTGCTGCTGTCGACGGTCGGAACCGACGTCAACACCGGACAGGAACGCTTGACCTTTGGCATTTCCGCCTTGGTTGACAAGATCGATTTCGCGGTTCTGGCCATGGGCCTGTTTGGCTTTGCAGAATTGTTGCGGAGTCTCGAAAATCCGGAAGCCCGCGATGTGGTGAAGGGATCGCTGGGCAAGGTCCTGCCCACCCTTCAGGACCTGCGCGATTCGCTGAAACCCATTTTGCGCGGGACGGGGCTGGGCTCCATTCTCGGTGCGCTCCCCGGCAACGGCGCCGTGCTGGCGCCGTTTGCCAGCTATGCGCTCGAGAAAAAGCTGGCCGCGGATTCCTCGCGCTTCGGCAAAGGCGCCATCGAAGGTGTCGCGGGGCCGGAAGCCGCCAACAATGCCGGCGCGCAGGCCGCCTTCATTCCGCTGCTGACGCTCGGCATTCCGCCCAATGCCGTAATGGCCCTGATGGTGGGGGCCATGACCATTCACGGCATTGTTCCGGGGCCGCAAGTCATGACGCGCAATCCCGACCTGTTCTGGGGCATGATCGCTTCCATGTGGATCGGCAATCTCGCCCTGCTGCTGATCAATCTGCCGCTGGTGGGCCTCTGGGTGCGCTTGCTCAAGGTGCCTTTCAGGCTGATGTTTCCGGCCATCCTGATTTTTTGTTGCATCGGTATTTATTCGGTCAACAATCAGCCAGCCGATGTGATGCTGACCGCCTTTTTCGGGCTGGTTGGATATGGCTTGTTGAAACTGGGTTTCGAATTGGCGCCTTTGCTGTTGGGCTTCGTGCTGGGCGGATTGCTGGAAGACACGTTCCGCCGGGCCATGGACTTGTCGCACGGCTCATTGATGACCTTTATTGAAAGGCCGGTTTCGCTCGGGCTGCTGGTGCTTGCCGCCATTGTACTTGTCATCGCCGTGCTCCCCGCGGTAGCAGGGAAGCGCCAGGAAGTTTTCGCGGAATAGAACAACTTAAGCAAAAGGGAGAAAGCCATGCTGAGACGTACGTTCATCGGATTGACGGCCACGCTGCTGATGGGAAGTGCGGCCATCGCGCAAACCTATCCGGATAAGCCCATCACCCTCGTCGTGGCCTTTGCGGCGGGCGGGCCAACCGATGTGATCGCGCGCATCGTTTCGGAACATATGTCGAGGACTTTGGGCCAGCAGATCGTGGTGGAGAACACGGCAGGTGCGGGCGGCACAACGGCAACCGCCAAGGTGGCGGGTGCCACGGGTGACGGCTATACGCTGATCATGGGCCAGATGGGCACCCATGCGGCGGCACCGGCACTTTACGCGTCGCTGAAATACGATCCGGTCGCGGACTTCACGCCGATCGGCATTGCCGGCATCACACCCATCTTGATCGTCGCGCGCAAGGATTTCGCGCCAAATACCATGGCCGAGCTTGCCGATTATCTTAAAGTCAATGCCGCCACCGTCAATCAGGCCCAGGCGGGCATTGGATCGACATCGTTCACCACCTGCACCTTGCTGAAAGCCCAGCTTGGGCTGCCGAAGATCAATGAAGTGGCCTATAAGGGCACTGGGCCGGCATTGAACGACCTGGTGGCCGGTCAGGTCGATTTCATGTGCGACCAGATCACCAACCTGGCGCCGCAGGTTCAGGCCGGCACCATCAAGGCGCTGGCCATCGCCACGCCGGAACGTTCGCCCGTATTGCCCGATGTGCCGACCACCAAGGAAGCCGGATTCCCGGAATTTCAGATTTCGGGCTGGAACGGCATTCTGGCGCCCAAGGGCTTGCCGGCGGACATTCAGGCGAAGCTTGCCGATGCCCTGAACCAGGCGCTCTCCGACCCGGATACGGCCAAGAAATTGACCGGCCTCGGCACGGTCATTCCCAATGCGGATGAACGCACCCCCGCCGGCATGGCCGCCGTCATTCAGCGTGACATCAAGGTTCTGGAGGGGCCGCTGAAGGAGTCAGGCGTGGTGATCAAGTAAGCAATGTGAAGGCGAAGGCGCTCACGAGTGGAGCACCATCATGTATCTCGATATTGCCGTCACCCCAGCGCAAGCTGGGGTCCCGCTTACTCCTCAACGAGCATGGCGAGGACGTCGATTTCGTCATGGAGATCGCGCCACTGTAAATTGAACGACTCGATGAGTTCAATCTTCCAGTCCCTCTTCCACGCTTTGATTTGTTTTTCGCGTCGGATTGCACTCTCCATTGACAGGCGATGTTCGTACCAGACGAGCATGCCGATGTTGAATTTTGAGGTAAATCCCGGAGTCGTGCCGTTCTTGTGATCGCAGACGCGGGACCACAGTGAACTCGTCACGCCAACATAAAGTGTGCCGCGATAGCGGTTGGCGAGAATGTAGACGGCGGGGTGCTTTTCGAAGGTCATTCACATTTCCAGGCCACTGGCGGCACCGAAGGAAGCTGGACCCCAGCTTTCGCTGGGGTGACGGGTGTGGAGGCTACCCCGCCGGGGCCGTGAACTGCAGTTTTGCCAATCTCGCGTAAAGCGGGCTGGTTTTCATCAGGTCCGCGTGCTTCCCCTCGGCCACCAGCCGTCCCCCCTCCAGCAACAATATCCTGTTGGCATTCCGCACTGTGGCGAGGCGGTGGGCGATGACGAGCGTTGTGCGGTTGCGGGTGAGTTTCTCGATGGCCTGCTGGATGAAGGCTTCGCTTTCGGCGTCGAGCGCGCTGGTGGCTTCGTCGAGCAGGAGGATCGGGGCATCGCGCAGCACCGCGCGGGCGATGGCGATCCTCTGGCGCTGGCCTCCTGACAGTGTGACACCGCGCTCGCCCACTTCGGTGTCGTAGCCCGACGGCAGGCGCTCGGCGAATTCGTCGACCCTGGCGGCGCGGGCGGCGGCCAGGACCTCATCTGATGATGCCTCGGGCTTGCCGAAGCGGATGTTGTCGAGAACGCTTCCGGCGAAGATCATGGTCTCCTGGGGGACGACGGCGATCAAGGCCCGCACCGCCAGGGGATCGGCCAGGCGCACGTCGATGCCGTCGACGCGCACGCTTCCCGATTGCGGATCGAAGAAGCGCTGCACCAATGCAAAGATTGTCGACTTTCCCGCGCCTGATGGCCCGACGATGGCCAAGGTCTCGCCCGGCGCCACGCTGAACGACACATTGTCCAGCGCCAGCGTATCGGGTCTGGTCGGATAGGCGAAGGTGACGGTGTCGAGGTCCACGGTGCCAAGCGCGGGGGCGGGCAAGGCCACGGGATTGGCCGGAGCGGCGATCATGGGCTTCTCGTCGAGCAATTCGGAAATCCTTTCGGCGGCACCGGCGGCCAGCTGGATTTCGCCCCAGACCTCCGACAGCTGGCCCAGTGAACTCGCCGCTAATATTGCATAGATCAGGAACTGGCTCAGCGTGCCGCCGGAGATGTTTCCGGCCATCACCTCACTCGCCCCATACCAGAGGAGGCCGACGATGGCGCCCAGCGCCACGAAGATGATGGCGGCGGTGAGCAGGGCGCGCGCCAGGGTGCGCTGGGCCGCGGCGCCGAAGGCGATTGCCGTTGCGCCCGAGAAATCGCGCCGCGCGGCGTGCTCCTGGACGTTGGACTGGACGGTGGTGACGGCGGCGAGGCGCTCCTGGGCATAGGCTGCGGACGCCGCCAGCGTATCCTGGGCCAGGCGCGACAGGTTGCGCACTCTTCTACCATAGAGCACCAGCGGCAGCACCACGAAGGGAATGGCCAGCATGGACAGCCCCGCCAGCTTCGGGCTGGTCAATACCATCATGACGATGGCGCCGATCAGCATGACGCCGTTGCGGAGGGCGATCGAGGCGGTTGATGAGAAGGCGGCCTTGATCTGGGTGGTGTCGGCGGTCAGCCGCGACACGACCTCGCCGGAGCGCTGGGTTTCGAAAAAACCCGGTGAGAGATTGAGAAGATGGCTGAACAGCGCGTCGCGGACATCGGCGACGATGCGCTCGCCCAGCCACATGACATAGTAGAAGCGCATGGCCGAGCCCAAGGCCAGCACCAGCACCACGGCCATCATACCGGCGAAATACTGGTTGACCAGCGCGGCATTCTCGGCGGTGAAGCCATTGTCGATGACGCGCCTGACGGCGAGCGGCACCGCCAGGGTGGCGCCCGCCGCGGTCAGCAGGGCGAGGAGGGCCAGGACGATGCGCGGTTTGTAGCGGGCGAGGAAAGGCGTCAAGCGCGCCAAGGGCCTTAAGTTGCGGCTTTTGGGCCGGCGGCGGGCTTCGTCTTCATAGGTGCTGCTCATGTTCGCGCTGGCTTGCCTCCTCAAAGCTTCTCCTGTATAGGCCCGGGCCGAACCCGGCAATAAGTCAGTCTCCACGCGCCCATGAAAGGCGCCAGATAAAGAGTTTACGCCATGAAGCAAGGCATCCATCCCGACTACCACCTGATCAATGTGGTGATGACCGACGGCAGCAAGTTCCAGACGCGCACCACCTGGGGCAAATCCGGCGACACCATGAACCTCGACATCGATCCGAAGTCGCATCCCGCCTGGACCGGCGGCGCCCAGACGCTGCTTGACCGCGGCGGGCGGGTTTCAAGGTTCAATCAGAAGTTCGGGTTTTTGAACAAGTAGGGCGAATTCCCCCTCCGGCTCGCTCACGCTCGCCACCTCCCCCGAAATGGGGGAGGAAAGGAATTCAATTCTTCTCCACCAAACAGGCCCCGCCAAGATTGGTGATGCTCGCGCAGAGTTTCTGGGCCGCGGCGCGGCTGTCGCGGCCGACCATGACGCGGACCGTCTTGCGGCGGCCCATGCTGAGGTTGCGCTTTCTCAAGACCAGGGGCTTCTCGTCCTTCAGCAGGCTCTCGTAGCGGCCGCGGATGCGGCGGAAGGCCAGAAGCGCGCGGGCCTCTGAGAAGCCACCGGACAAGACCACGCCCCAGGGTTTCCAATTCGCAACTTCGCCCGGCGCCTGTTGCGGCGACAATTCACGCATCACCAGAGCGCGGCATTCGGTGGCGAAGCCGGCGGATTTGCCGATGGCCGGAATGGTGAAATTCGCACCGTCCATCTTCCACTCCTCGTGACCGCGGCCGGTGATCGACAGGACATAGTCCTGGGTCTCGTAGGGCAGACCGCCGTCGCCCGCCAGCCATTTGCGCACCCGCTCCTCGCCGGCGTTGTAGGCGGCTGCGGCAAGGCCCAGATTGCCGAAATTCAAACGCAGTTCGGCCAGATAGGCAGACGAGGCCCTGAGGGCTTTGACGGGATCGAAGGCATCATCAAGGCCGCGGAGCCTTGCGGTGCCCGGCATGAACTGGGCGATGCCCTCGGCCCCCTTGGGGCTGACCGCACCCGGATCGAACAGCGATTCCTTCCAGATGAGCCTCGCCATGAAGGATTCGGGCAGCCCATGCTCGGCGGCCCGGGCCGATATCTCGGCGCAGATCGAGGTGGCGAAGGCCTGGCGGTCTTGCCTGGTCTTGGGCAGGGCCGGGGGTTCGTTTGCCGCTTCAGCGGCAAGCGTCATCATCAGGCAGATTGTGATGGCGATGGCAAGGCGCATGGGCGTCGTAGCGTCCTCCCCCAAAAGGTCAGGACGTGCAGTTAGCCGATGCGGGTTCTCAATTCAACGAGAGGTGGATCAGCCCCGTCCCGCCTTGAACATGGCGGCGACGCGGTCGAACTGGGCGTTGACCGGGCTTTGCTGCTCGATGGCCTCGGACTTGGCCTGGACGTTCAGCATGACGTCGAGCTTCATGACGCGCTGGTGGAGCGACAGCGAGCGTTCGATGATGTCGAGCAGGCCCTTGGGCAATTGCTCGGAGCCCGACAGGGAATTGCCGCGGCCGATATCGGTCAGGCTGATGCGGTGCTTTTCCTTGCGGGCATCTTCCTGGGTCATTTCGCCCGCCCCGATGGCGCGCTGCAAGAGTAGCCAGGAGGCGAGTTGCATCAGGCGGGTGGTGAGCCGCATGCTCTCGGTGGCGTAAGCCACCGCGCCATGGCGGTCGAGCAGGCGGGCGTCATGGCGGCCTTCGCCATCGAGATAGTTGGCGGTTTCCTCGACCAGGCCCATGCCTTCCTTGAAGACTTTCTCGAACTGCTCGGAGCCCGTGAAACGCGACAGGAAATCTACGGTTGCGGACTTGGATTCGTGGCCGGACATGCTGAATGATTCCTTACGCGCTTGACTAAATTTGTGCAGACCGGAGCCGGATATTGAGCCGCGCTTTCTCCGCGGTCAACAGCCATGATCCGGTTTTGCCGGGCAACGTGCCGCTTGTGGGTATCATCAGAGCAAGACCGGTGCCAAAAAAAAGCCGCGCACGGGGCGCGGCTTAAAGTTCATAACAGGGAGGCGTCAAACAGAGTGACAGGAGCCACTCGGAGCAATCCGGTCAAGGATTACGGTATTAACAATTATCGTTAATTCCTTACCGGATGCTTAACGAAGGCGCTTGTTAACGAAAAGATTTGCTGAAAATCCCGTGTCAGGTCCGGAAAAACGCATCCGCCGCGGTCTTCGAGGCCCGTTTCCTGACGATTTCGGCTTTCAGGCGGGCGATCTCGGACTCCAAAGCCTGAACCCGCTGCTCCAATTCGGCGAGCGAGACGGCATCGAGGCTTTCGCCGATCACCGGGCCTGGCGGTTTCTTGGGAAGGTCATCGGCATCCATGGGGCAACTCCTTATTCAGCCATTTTGTCATTGCGGGGCGGGGAAATTCAACCCTAACTGTGTCAATCGAGGAATCGAAGGGACGCCTATGCCCGATATGACCGCCATCGCCATCACGGCGCCCGGAGGACCGGAGGTCTTGAAGCCCCAGCGTATCGCCATCCCGGTGCCGAAGCCGGGCGAGATCCTGGTCAAGGTGAAGGCGGCGGGCGTCAACCGGCCGGACGTACTGCAGCGCCAGGGGGCCTATCCGCCGCCACCCGGTGCGCCGCTCACCCCCGGACTTGAGATTGCCGGTGAAGTGGCGGGTCTGGGCGAGGGGGTGAAGCGTTACGAGGCGGGCGACCGGGTCTGCGCCCTGGTGCCGGGTGGGGGCTATGCCGAATATGCCGTGGTCCACGAGGACAATGCGCTGCCCGTGCCGCCCGGCCTGTCATTCATCGAGGCGGCGGCGATCCCCGAGACCTTCTTTACCGTGTGGACCAATGTCTTCGACCGGGGCCGCCTCAAGCAAGGCGAGACGCTGCTGGTGCATGGCGGTTCGAGCGGCATCGGAACCACGGCCATCATGCTGGCCAAGGCTTTGGGGGCGGTGGTTATCGTCACGGCGGGGTCGGAGGAAAAATGCCAGGCCTGCCGTGATCTGGGCGCCGATCTTGCGATCAATTACCGCACCCAGGATTTCGCGGGCGTGATGGCGGAGAAGGATTTGAAGGCCGACGTCATTCTCGACATGGTGGGCGGCGATTATGTCGGGCGCAACCTCAAGGTGGCCGCCATGAACGGCCGCATCGTGCAGATCGCCTTCCAGAAGGGCTCCAGGATCGAGGCCGACTTTTTTCCCATCATGCTGAAGCGCCTCACCTACACAGGCTCGACGCTCCGGCCGCGCAGCGTGGCCGAGAAGGCCGAAATCGCCCGGGCGCTGCAAAAGACCGTCTGGCCGCTGTTTGCCAGCGAGCAACTGAAGCCGGTGATCTTCAGGACGTTCCCGCTGAAGGAAGCGGCGGCGGCGCACGCGCTGATGGAAACGAGCGAGCATGTGGGCAAGATCGTGCTGGTGGTTTGACCCGAAATTCGCGTTGCGCTGCCTGTCTGCACGAACTATAAGCACTTAATCCCCAACATGTTGTCCTGGAGACAGGGAACCGGAAGAAGGTTCTCGAGGAGTGAAAGTTCATGTCGCGCATACCGCTGATGCCCAAGGCCACCGCTGTCTGGCTGGTGGAAAATACCGGATTGACCTTCAAACAGGTCGCCGATTTCTGCCATCTGCATGAGCTCGAGGTGAAGGGCATCGCCGATGGCGATGTCAGCCAGGGGATTAAGGGGCTCGATCCGGTGACCGGCGGGCAGTTGACCCGCGAGGAAATCGCCAAGGGCGAAGCCTCCCCCGAGTACCGCCTCAAAATCCACGAATCCAAGGTCAATATCTCGGTGCAGAAATCGACCGCGGGCCCCCGCTACACGCCGGTGTCGCGGCGCGGCGATAGGCCTGACGCCATTGCCTGGCTGTTGCGCTATCATCCGGAACTGCCGGACTCCGCCATCATGAAGCTAGTCGGCACCACCAAGTCGACGATCGCCGCGGTGCGCGAGAGGAGCCATTGGAACGCCGCCAATATCAAGCCTGTTGACCCCGTTTCGCTCGGCATTTGCAGCCAGCTTGACCTGGATTTCGCGGTGCAGAAGGCGGCGCGGAAGGCGGGCAAGCCGATGGGCGAGGCGGTACCCATGCGCACCCTGATCCCCGCCGCCGAAGTCGAAGGCACCGCCGCCCATGCGGCAGCGGCAGCGGCGGCCACGGCTGCGGCGAACGAGCCGACCTTCGCGCCGTCCGATCCGGCCAAGCGCGAGGTCGAACAGGAATATGACGCCGATTCGGTCTTCGCCAAGCTGAAGACCCTGAAGCGCGGCACGGGCGACGAATGATGCGCATTCTGGTTGTCGGAGCGTCGGGCACCGTGGGGCAGGCGGCGGTCAAGGAATTGGGGCGGCGCCATGAGATCGTCACGGCTGGGCGCTCGTCGGGCGATGTGACCGTCGACCTGATGAGCGAGCCATCGATCCGCGCCATGTTCGAAAAGGCGGGCAGGATCGACGCGGTGGTGGCAGCGGCCGGCCACACCCATTTCGGGCCGCTCGCCACCATGACGGAAGCGCAGTTCCGCAAGGGTCTCGACGACAAGC
Organism: Hyphomicrobiales bacterium; assembly: GCA_031430715.1. GTDB lineage: Bacteria > Pseudomonadota > Alphaproteobacteria > Rhizobiales > Aestuariivirgaceae > Aestuariivirga. The sequence continues at coordinate 18,015 of JANPCA010000629.1, forward strand.
TGATGGGCCAGATCAACCTGACGCTGATCGGCCTCAACCATGTCATTGACGGCGGCTCGATCTCGCTGTCCAGCTGCGTGATTTACAGCGATCGGATCCGTATGTGAGCCAATGCGGCGGACGTGATCTGGGGTCTAGTCGTCTTAGTGATATATGCGGGCCTCGTTATTAATCGCGGGC
>JANPCA010000630.1:0-1831 GCA_031430715.1 Hyphomicrobiales bacterium
AGCGCATGCGTCCAATCCGTTTCGTTCATCTTCGTCGACATCGCCGGACCTCCAAATCATCCGGCAACCCATGAATCACAATGCAAATGCTTCGGGAACCCTGAAAACTATACCTGAGTCAATTCGTCCACACGGCCTAGATCGGCGGTCGAGACCGGGCCATTGGCCTTCCGTAATTCATCAAGGCATAGCCGGGAGAACTCGCCCTTCTGGAAATAACCGGAGCGCCGATAGGTGCGGCGCGGCGGGATTGTTTCAGGATCGGGGCCGGGGGCGAAAATCTTGATCGACGCATCTATATGGGCCAGGCTTGCCCGCCATGCGCGGATCTGCTTTTCAAGTTCCTTGAGATAGCCGGAGATTTCGGCCCGCTTCGCACGAAGGGCACTGACGACATGGGGTTCGGTCATCCCCTCGATTTAGGAAATTCCGCCGTTACGGCAATGGAAATCGTGTGGTGAATGCGCCATAATACCGGGAAAATGCCGCACAGGTGAGCGCCGTCCATCCGCCTTAAACCCGCTCGAACACATAAATATTGGCAATGGCAAGTGACGCCGGCGCGCCCACCGCATAGGCAAGATTATTGGCGTGCAGCAGGCCCTTGCGCAGCAGCCCTCCTGTCCGGCGCTGTAGTTCCGAGAACTCGCCACATCTGCGGGAGCGGAGCTTGAAACCTATCTTCTCGAGCTCGGCGGTCAACAGTGCCGAATCGAATTGCCACACCCACAATTCAGCACCGTCCATCTGATAGCGCGCGCCGGGACCGAGCGGCGACTGTTGCCGCTGCAAGGGTTTCCGCAACAGCGAACGCGCCAGGCCTTCGATCTTGTGGTCGAGTGCAGAGGCATTGGTCAGATAGAGGCCCAGGCGGCCGCCAGGCTTGATGACCCTGGCCAGTTCCTTGAAGGCCGCCATCGCATCGGGAATGTGGATGATGACGCCCCAGGAAAAGGCATGGGAGACGGAGGAATTCTCAAACGCCAGCTTGGTCAGGTCCATCTGGGTGAAGCGCACACGCTCCGAGAGATTGGCGGCGGCCACGCGCGCTTCCGCGTGTTTCAGCATGGTGGCGGAAATGTCGATGGCATGAACCCTGTAACCGGCCCTGGCGGCGCGGATGCTGTGAACGCCCGGTCCGCATCCGGCATCGACCACCTCGGCCCCCGCCGGCACCTCCATGGCGCGCAGCATGCCGGACACCGCCCGGTCATAAAGCTTGACGGAGATGGGCGTGTAATAGTCGCTGTCCCATTTTTCGACAGTCGATTCCGCTTCGAACACTTCCGTCATGCAATCTCCTGCTCATTTGCGCCGCCGCCGTGGCAGACCGATGCAATTAGCCTGCCGCGAGCGGCGTTGATTGACCGGCATTCTCTTCCGCCAGAAAGGCCAGAACCGCCTCCTTATAGCCCCGGTCCCCCACCGCGTTCATGTGATTGCGCCGGGGCAATGTCACACCCCTGGCGCCGGGGATTGCCGTCACCAGCGTTGCCACATCGCCCGCCACATTGTCTTTCTCGCCAGCCACCACCAGCACGGGTACGCCAATCGTTCCAAGGTCCGCGGCACTGATCTTCTCGCGCGACGAGCGGATACAGGCGGCCAACGCCTTGAGATCGCTTCGGGTCTGCTCGGCGAAGAGGCGGAAGGCCCGCGCCTCCGGTTTGGCGACCACCGCCGCATCTGGCGCCTCGAGCGCCACAGCGATGGCCTCAGCGCCGCCAACTCCGGTAATCATGCCCGAGGCCAGCCCCGCGAAGACGGCGCGGCTCACCCGCTCAGGGTGCCGGATGGTGAGGAATGCAGCCACCCTCGCACCCATCGAATA
>JANPCA010000631.1:0-8444 GCA_031430715.1 Hyphomicrobiales bacterium
GTTGCGTTGCTGCGAAGGGATCGCGCCCGGGGATTCGGCATCGCCAGCACCCCCACCCCTAACCCCTCCCCACAAGGGGGAGGGGAACTGATTCAACTAAGCCCCTCCCCCTTGTGGGGAGGGGTGGGGGTGGGGGGAGCCGCGCGTTCCGCCGCATCAATACACCCGCGCCTTTGGCTTGATGTAATCGATATCCTTGGTCATCGTGTATTCATGCACCGGGCGATAGCCGAGTGTCACCTTCTTGGCCTCACGATCCGCCCAGGCCAGCGTGTGTTTCATCCAGTTCTTGTCATCGCGGTTGGGGAAGTCCTCACGGGCATGGGCGCCGCGGCTTTCGTGGCGGGCTTCGGCACTGCCGATGGTCACCGCTGCTTGCAGGATGAGGTTTTCGAATTCCAGCGTTTCGATGAGGTCGCTGTTCCACACCAGCGAGCGGTCGGTGACGCGGATGTCCTCGGAGGCGTGCCAGACATCGGACAGGCGCTTCACCCCTTGCGCCAGCGTCTCGCCGGTGCGGAACACGGCGGCGTCCTCCTGCATGGTGCGCTGCATGCGCAGCCGCAATTCCGCCGTCGGCGTCGCGCCATTGGCGAAGCGGTAGCGGTCGAGCCTTGCAATTGGCATTTCGGCGGCATCGGCGGGCAAATCGGCGTGCGGCGTATTGGGCTTGGTCAGTTCGATGCAGCGAAGCCCCGCAGCGCGGCCGAAGACCACGAGGTCGATCAGCGAATTGGACCCCAGACGATTTGCTCCGTGCACGGACACACAGGCGGCTTCTCCCACCGCCATGAGGCCCGGCACCACCTTCTCGTGATCCTTGGGATCGCCGGCCAGAACCTCGCCATGATAATTGGTGGGAATGCCGCCCATGTTGTAGTGCACCGTCGGCAGGATGGGGATCGGTTGCCTTGTCACGTCGACATTGGCGAAAATCTTGGCCGATTCGGAGATGCCCGGCAGGCGCTCGTGCAGCACGCTCGGATCAAGATGTTCGAGATGCAGGTGAATATGGTCCTTGTGCTCGCCAACGCCACGGCCCTCGCGGATTTCGATGGTCATCGAACGTGAGACGACGTCACGCGAGGCCAGGTCCTTGGCGGAGGGCGCATAGCGTTCCATGAAACGCTCGCCTTCCGAGTTGGTCAGGTAGCCGCCCTCGCCGCGGGCTCCTTCAGTGATGAGGCAGCCCGCGCCATAGATGCCGGTCGGGTGGAACTGCACGAATTCCATGTCCTGGCAGGGAAGGCCGGCCCGCAGCACCATGGCGTTGCCGTCGCCGGTGCAGGTGTGGGCCGAGGTCGCGGTAAAGTAAGCACGGCCATAGCCGCCGGTCGCCAGAATGGTCTGGTGGGCACGGAAACGGTGGATGGAGCCATCCTCCATGTTCATGGCCACGATGCCGCGGCATTGGCCGTTCTCCATGATGAGATCGAGGGCGAAATATTCGATGAAGAATTCGGCCGCGTAGCGCAAGGACTGGCCATACAAGGTATGCAGCATGGCATGGCCGGTGCGGTCGGCGGCGGCGCAGGTGCGCTGTACCGGCGGGCCATCGCCGAAGTTCATCATGTGGCCGCCGAAGGGCCGCTGGTAGATCTTGCCTTCCTCGGTGCGCGAGAAGGGCATGCCGAAATGTTCCAGCTCATAGACGGCGGTCGGCGCGTTGCGGCAGAGATATTCGATGGCATCCTGGTCGCCCAGCCAGTCGGCACCCTTCACCGTGTCATACATGTGCCAGCGCCAGTCGTCGGTCCCCATGTTGGCAAGCGAGGCGGCGATGCCACCCTGGGCCGCCACCGTATGCGAGCGGGTCGGGAAGACCTTCGAGATGCAGGCGGTCTTCAGGCCGGCCTGCGAGGCGCCGAGTGTGGCCCGCAAACCCGCACCACCAGCACCGACCACGACAACATCGAAGGTGTGATCGGTGATGGGATAGACCCTGCCACCCACGGCGACACTCTTGGGGGCCTTCTTCTTCAAGTCCTCGACAGCCATCAGAGTCCAAAGCTCATTTTCAGAATTGCATAGAATGCCGCAACGCCGAGCGCCGCGGTGAAGAAGGTGTTGGCGAGTAGCGAGGCCAGCTTGACCGCCGGACCGTGGACATAGTCCTCGATCACCACCTGCAACCCTAAGCGCATGTGCCAGAGGATTGAAATGAAGGAGAGCAGCAGCAGGATGGCAATGAAGGGATTGGCGATGCTCGCCACCAGTTCGGCGCGTGTGGCGCCCAGGTGCGCGATGATGAAGATCACCAGGAAGATGACCAGCGGGATGTTGGCGATGGCCGTCACCCGCTGCATCCAGAAATGCCCGGTGCCGGATTTGGCCGACCCCAAGCCCTGCACTTCGCTCAAAGGTGTCCGCATGCTCATGGCATCGCTCCATAGCCGATGATCCACAAAAGGACCGTGATGACGACCGAGCCCGCCAGATTGGCGCGGGCCATGAGTTCGACGATCTTGAGATCGAAGCCACGGCCGGTGTCCCAGAGCAGATGGCGGAGACCGCCCAGCATGTGATGGATCAGCGCCCAGGTGGAGCCGAAAAGCATGAGCCTCCCGAACCAGTGGCCGAAGAAACCCTGCACCATGTCGAAGTAACCATCGGAGGTGGCGGCGGCGGTCAGCCACCAGACGAGCAGAAGTACACCGGCATAGAGAACGACACCGGTGACGCGATGGAAGATGGACATCATCATCGTCAGCATCGGCCGGTAGATTTGCAGATGCGGCGAGAGAGGCCGGCTCATTTTTTTGGTCTCAGCCATGATTCATTTCCCGTTCCCGGAGAAGACTTCTAGCTTGTGCAGCGCAATATCGCAAATACGCCGAAAGACATAGGGCGGCACCTGGCGCGGACAGCTTGACGCAGATCATGGTTGCGCGGGGCTCATGCCACCATATGACGTTAGTATCTCGTTCGGATGGCGCCCATGACCGAAATCGTCTGCCCTGCCTGTTCCGCCACCAACCGCGTGCCGCCGGAGAAATCGGCGGCCGAAGCCCGCTGCGGGAAATGCCGCACCACCTTGTTCGATGGAAACCCGGCGGCGCTCGACTCGCGCAATTTCGGCAAGCACCTCAAGCGCAACTCCATTCCGGTGCTGGTCGATTTCTGGGCCGGGTGGTGCGGCCCCTGCAAGACCATGGCGCCGGAATTCGCCAAAGCCGCCTTAGTCATGGAACCACGGGTGCGCTTCGCCAAGCTCGACACCGAGGCGGCGCCGGATCAAGCGGCCGCCCACGGCATCCGCTCCATTCCCACCATGATCCTGTTCCGCAATGGCCGGGAGGCGGCGCGCCAATCAGGCGCCATGCCTGCCGGCCAGATCATCCAATGGCTGAGCGGCAATCTCGATACCTGACGCCGCAATTTGAGCGCAATGGGCCGCTGTGGTTTTCACCATCATGGGGAGGCGGCGAATTGCAATCGGGCTGGCGGGACTGCTTGTCCTGGCCGGGGCATTGTACGGGGCGCTGCGGCTGAGCCTCATCGCGGACTCCTACAATCCGCTAGCGCCCATCGATCTCGCGGCGGCGCCGAACCTGATGACGGAGCCTAAGCTTTGGATCATGTCGGGGGACACGCCCGCCTGCATCGCGGCCCTGGCGCGGGCCGGGGTCCGCTTCGAATTGCTGCCGAAGAGACCCTCGCGCCGCGGCTGCGAACGCGACGGGACCGTGCTGCTATCGCGCTTGTGGAAGGCCGGTCTTGCGGCGGAGGAGATGCGCTGCGATATCGCACTCAGGCTCTATCTGCTGGAGCGCCACGCCATCCAACCGCTGGCCCTGCGCCATCTGGGAGCGGCGGTGGACCGCATCGAACATTTCGGCAGCTACTCCTGCCGCACCATCGCGGGCAGCTCGCGCATGAGCGAGCACGCCACCGCCAATGCCATCGACATCTCGGGATTCCGGCTGGACGGCGGGCGTACCGTCTCGCTCAAGAGGGGCTGGACGGCGGGCGGCAAGTCCGCCCGTTTTCTTCGCGATGTGCGGGCGGGCGCTTGCCGCTGGTTCAACATGGTGCTGAGCCCCGATTACAACGAAGCCCATGCCGATCATTTCCATGCCGACATGGGCTGGTTCAGGGGCTGCCACTGAGCTCAGGTGACGATCACCTTGGTGCCGACCGGTGTGCGGCCGTAGAGTTCGATCACTTCGCGGTTGAGCATGCGGATGCAGCCCGATGACGCCGCGGTGCCGATGGACGACGGATAGATTGTGCCGTGAATGCGGAATCCCGTGTCGCCACGCCGGTTGAAGAGATAGAGGGCGCGCGCGCCAAGCGGATTTTCCGGGATGCCGCCTGGCATGCCGTCGGCCCATTTGGCATATTTTGGGGTGCGCTCGATCATCTCGGGCGGCGGCGTCCACGTTGGATTTTCGCGCTTCATGCCGATGCGGGCCACGCCCGACCAGGAAAAGCCCTGCTTGCCGACCGCCACCAGATAGCGCATGGCCTTGCCGCTGCCGACGATCTGATACAGGGCGCGCTCGCGGGTGCGGATGACGATGGTTCCGGGCTTTTCGTTCGACGTGTAGGAAACCAACTCGCGGCCCTTGTAGGCGATTTTCTTCTTGCGGGCCGGGCTCTTCGCGGTTTTTTTCCGGAGAGGTTTCGTTTTGGTCCGGCGTTCCGCGATACGCTTCTTGCGTTCCGCGAAGAAACTGGCCCGGGCTTCGATTGCCTGAACCGGAACAAGTGCCAGCGCGGCACCCAACAGACTTAAGAAAGCACGCCGTTGCAAGATTCACCCCGCCATCAATGGTTTCAACCGGGCGTGGTAACCAATTGCGGCTGCAATGGCAAGTCACGCCCCGGTGAGGCTATCAGGCAATTCCTAAATGACGATGACTTTGGTACCGATGGCGGCCAGTTCATAAAGTTCGACGATGTCCTGGTTCAGCATGCGGATGCAGCCGGACGAGGCGGCCTTGCCGATCGATTTCGGCTCGTTGGTGCCGTGAATACGGAACAGGGTGTCGCGGCCGCCCTCATAAAGGTAGAGGGCGCGGGCGCCCAGCGGGTTTTCCGGCCCGCCCGGCATGCCGCCCGCCCATTTGGCCAGTTCCGGGCGCCGCTCGATCATCGCCGAGGGTGGAGTCCAGTCCGGCCACTCGACTTTGCGGCCGACGCGGGCGATGCCGGCCCAGTCATGACCTTCCTTGCCCACGGCCACGCCATATTGGACGGCGAGGTCCGAACCCAGGACTTGGTAAAGGGTGCGCTCGGAGGTATTGATCAGAAGCGTTCCGGGCTTCTCAGGGGTTGAGAATTCGACCACCGAGGGTCCGGCATATTGCCCGCCATAGTTTGACTTGAACGCCGCGCGCGCTGGCGCTGGCACCAGTGCGCCCGCCACCAGCCCCAAAATCATCCGCCTGCGATTCACCTTGGCCAACCCCATCATGGTTAACCGGGTGATAACGCGTCAGGCATGGCAAAATCGTGGCGGCGGCCGGTGGGCCGCGAATCAGGTGCCGAAGATTTCGGCCACCGCGATTTCGATCCCCGGCGGATCGAGCGTGACGGTGCCCTCGGTCACGATGCGGGTGAGAATGGTGCCGCCGAGCCCTCGCGCGTGATGGATGACATGGGGCCGGGCGAAATCGATGATGAGATAGTGCATGACGCTTGGCAGCCGGAAATAGTCGACAAGCTTCCGCGACACATCGATGCGGCGCGTCGAAGGCGAAAGGACTTCGACCAGGATCATCGGGTCGGGCACTTCAATGGCCGGCGGCGGCAGTTTCTGGCCGCAATAGACCAGGACGTCCGGCTCATAGGCGGTATGACTATCGATCCTGACGGTCATGCCGTCGGGCAGAACATGGCAAGAAAGGCCCTGTTGGCGAATTGCCGCCAACAGGGCCGCGTGCATGTTAGCTTTGGTTTCGGCATGCCCGCTCGTTTCCGGTGACATGGCAAATACCTCACCCCTGAACAGTTCATAGCGTCCCGGCCGGCCAATGGCCCAGTCGAGATACTCATCCACCGTCATGCGTGGTTTGGCGAGTGCGGTCATGGCAGCAAGCATAACCGCATTGTCGTTGACCGGCTAGCCTTTCCGATTCTGCCGATTCTCCACCAAGTCCTCCACCACGCCCGGGTCGGCGAGCGTCGAGGTATCTCCGAGCGCGCCGAAATCGTCCTCGGCGATTTTGCGCAGGATGCGCCGCATGATCTTGCCGGAGCGGGTCTTGGGCAGGCCCGGCGAGAACTGGATCTTGTCGGGGCTGGCCAGCGGGCCGATTTCCTTCCTGACATGGGCTACCAGATTCTTGCGCAATTCGTCGCCGCCTTGCTCTCCCGCCATCAGCGTGACATAGCAATAGATGCCCTGGCCCTTGATGTCATGCGGGTAACCGACGACGGCGGCTTCAGAGACCTTCGGGTGCGAGACCAGGGCCGATTCCACTTCCGCCGTGCCTAAGCGATGGCCCGAGACATTGATCACGTCATCGACGCGGCCGGTGATCCAGTAGTATCCGTCCTCGTCGCGGCGACAGCCGTCGCCGGTGAAATACATGCCCTTGTAAGTTGAGAAGTAAGTTTGCACGAAACGGTCGTGATCGCCGAAGACGGTGCGCATCATGCCCGGCCAGGACTCGAGGATGACCAGATTGCCCGACGCCGCACCTTCGAGCAACTCGCCCTTGTCGTCGACAAGCGCCGGCTGCACGCCGAAGAACGGCCTTGTGGCCGAACCGGGTTTCAATTTCGTCGCACCCGGCAAGGGCGTGATCAGGATGCCGCCGGTTTCGGTCTGCCACCAGGTGTCGACAATCGGACAGCGATGATCGCCTACGACACGGTGATACCATTCCCAGGCTTCCGGATTGATCGGCTCGCCCACCGAACCCAAGAGGCGCAGCGACTTGCGCGAGGTCTTGGCGACGGGCGCTTCGCCCGCCCCCATCAGGGCGCGGATGGCTGTCGGCGCCGTGTAGAAGATATTGACCTTGTGCTTGTCGATGACCTCCCAAAAACGCGAGTTGGTCGGATAGTTCGGCACGCCCTCGAACATCAGGGTCGTGGCGCCATTGGCCAGCGGGCCATAGACGATATAGCTGTGGCCGGTGACCCAGCCCACATCCGCCGTGCACCAGTAGATGTCGCCGTCGTGGTAGTCGAAGACATACTGATGCGTCATCGCGGCATAAACGAGATAGCCGCCCGTCGTGTGCAGCACGCCCTTGGGTTTGCCCGTGGAGCCCGAGGTATAGAGGATGAACAACGGGTCTTCGGCCTTCATCTTCTCCGGCTTGCAGTCGGCCGAAACCGTCGGCGTCTCGTCGTGATACCAGAAGTCGCGGCCCGCGGTCATCGCCACCTGGCCGCCGGTGCGGCGCACCACGATCACCTTCTCGTTGCCGGCGCAGCGCTTGAGGGCTTCATCGGTATTGGCCTTCAGCGGCACCTTCTTGGCCCCGCGCAGGCCCTCATCCGCGGTGATGATGAGCTTGGAATTGGCGTCGTTGATGCGGCTGGCCAGCGAATCGGGCGAGAAGCCGCCGAAGACGATCGAATGCATGGCGCCGATCCTGGCGCAGGCCAGCATGGCGAAGGCTGCCTCGGGGATCATCGGCAGGTAGATGGTGACGCAGTCGCCCTTTTTCACACCATGCTTCTTCAGCACGTTGGCGAAGCGGCAGACGTGTTCGTGGAGTTCGTTGTAGGTGATCTTCTTGTCGTAGTAGGGATCGTCGCCCTCCCAGATGATGGCGGTCTGATCGCCACGTTTCTTCAGATGGCGGTCGATGCAATTGTAGGAGACGTTCAGAACGCCGTCCTCGTACCACTTGATCGAGACATCGGGATATTCGAAGGTGGAGTTCATGATCTTGGTGGGCGCCTTGAACCAGTCGAGCCGCTTGGCGTGCTTGCCCCAGAACTTGGCCGGGTCCTTCACCGAGTCCGCATACATCTTCGTGTACGTGGCATCATCGATCAGGGCATTCTTCTTCCATGCCGCGGGCACCGCATAGACTTTCTCGGACATTGGCTCAATTCCTCCCAAACAAGCAGATTGTGACGGACCTTTATGCGGCACCGTCTATAGCCCGCAATCCGACTCCTGTCTAAGAAGCCCGGATGACCAGCCCCCGGCATCTCGCCTATTTCGTAGCCCTCGGCCTGTTCTGGGGGATTTCGCCCAGCCAGTACCGCTATTGGGGGGAAGCTGGCGTGCCGGTGAGCCACATCCTGGTGTTCACCGGCTTTGGGTTGGCCGTGTTCCTGGCGGCCCTCGCATGGCTCCGCCATGGCGCGCTCGGCTGGAACCAGGAGGTGCTGACTTATACCAACCGTCATAAGTTATGACACTTCCGCCCATTGACGGGTAGCAAGCGAGACGATGCGGTCTGGGGTTTCAATGAGATCGTTCCAGGCCGCGCAGCAGGCTTCGACGATGGCGTCGTAGGTTTCGTAGATAC
>JANPCA010000632.1:0-13497 GCA_031430715.1 Hyphomicrobiales bacterium
GGCGCTTTCCATCCGATGCCGAAATGCGAATCTATCGCCAATCAATAGCCAACACCCCTGCAATGATAACAATTCGAAAACAATTTCCCACGCGGGATGCGATGATTTCGAGTTTGAATGAATTAGCCAAGAGGGATGAACAATTTTCAGATCTTCTGAAGTTGCTCCCCGATATTCCGAACGACGAAGTTAGAGGTGGCAATGAGAGGCATGAGGGATGGGTGTATCTTCTGAAGTCGGGGCAACATTACAAGATAGGCAGAAGTGACACCTTGGAGCGCCGGGTAAAGCAGATCAGCGTGGCACTCCCAGAGACTGCAACGATGACTCACGCCATCAAGACGGACGATCCTGTCGGCATAGAGTCGTACTGGCACTTGCGGTTTGCTGATAAGCGAGCGAACGGCGAGTGGTTTGCGTTGAAACCAAGCGATGTCATGGCTTTCAAGAAGCGGAAATACATGTAGTCTAAGAAATGTGCTCCCAGCACATGTCCATTCAAAACACCTTCTGTTTCGCCTTCGACAAAAAGAACCCATGGCCCCTGGCGTTGTTGCAGGTGAGGCCCGAGGTTTCGGACGTGCAGGTTAAGCCGCCGCCTTTGAAGGCCCGGCCATAGCTAAGCGTCCTGGCATCGGGCGAGATCACCGTGTCGCCGTGGCAGAGCATGGCGCCCTTGCCGCTATTGGCGGCGATGGCGAAGGCACCGCCCCAGTCGAGATCGCAATCGGCGGGGCGCTTGGCCCCGGTGGCGGTGAAGGCCTGAATGTCGCAGCGCACTTCCGGCACGGTGTCGTAGTCGAAGTAGGCGCAATAGATGTTGCCGGAGGGGGTCTTGAAATAGGCCTCTTCAGCGGCGGCATGACCTGCGGATACGGCGAGGCAGGCCGCGAAGGCCGCAAGGCGGGATTTGCGGATTGAGTATGTCATGGGCTTTCTTGCCATGGATCGGGCTTGAATCCAAGGGGCGGCGATGTTAAGTAGTGAATTCACTACTTTGGAGGTGGCGATGCGCATGGTCACGGCCACCGAGGCCAACCGGGAATTCTCCAAGCTCCTCGACAGGGTTGCGAAAGGCGAAGCCATCGGCATCACCAAGCGTGGGCGTGTGGTGGCAACTTTCAGCCCCGCCACACCGGCGGATCAGGACGTCGAAACCTTCAAGCGCATGCACATCGAGATGCTGCGGGCCCGCAAGCCGCTGCCCGGCCTGAAGCGCGGGGACCGGGACGAGCTTTACGATCCCTGACCCATGCGGGCCGCTCTCGACAGCACTGTGATGATCTATGCCGAGGGTTTGATCGACGACCCCCGCAATGCAATGGCGCAGGATCTGCTTCTGTCCCTTCCGGGCGAATCCCTGCTCATTCCGCTCCAGGCGGCGGCCGAAACCCTGCGGTGGCTGATCCGCAAGGCCAAGCTCCCGCCCAGCGAGGCGGCGCGCAGTGTGGCCCGCTGGACATCCCATTATGCCGTTCAGCCGACGGACCGCGCGGTGCTGGAAGGTGCCCTGGAACTGGTGGCAAAGCACAAGTTGCAGGTCTTTGATGCCATCATCCTGGCGGCGGCGGCGGAGGCCAGGGCCAGTCTGCTGCTCTCCGAGGATATGCATGAGGGTTTTCGCTGGCGGGGTGTCACTGTCGTCAACCCATTTGCCGCCACCCCATCGCGCGCTATGTTGAAACTCATCGAAGGCAGGGAGAACAAGCCATGACCACGCTCATCCGCGGCGGCACCGTCGTCAATCACGATCACTCGAAGCGCGCCGATGTGCTGATCGACAACGGCAGAATTGTTGCCGTCGGCACCGGCCTTTCGGGGACCGAGACCATCGATGCGGGGGGCTGCTATGTGATGCCGGGCGGCATCGATCCGCACACCCACATGGAGCTCATGTTCATGGGGACCGTATCGGCGGATGATTTCGAGTGGGGCACCAAGGCGGCACTGTCGGGCGGCACCACGATGATCGTCGATTTCTGCATTCCGGCGCCGGGCGAATCGATGCTAAAAGCCTATCAGGCCTGGCGGCACAAATCCGAGAAGGCCTGCGCTGACTATTCCTTCCACATGGCGGTGACGCAATGGTCGCCGATGATCCATGACGAGATGGAAACTGTGGTCAAGACCTATGGCATCAACAGTTTCAAGCATTTCATGGCCTATAAGGGCGCGCTCATGGTCAATGACGATGAGCTCTATAATTCCTTCCGGCGCTGCGCCGAGCTTGGCGCCCTGCCGCTGGTCCATGCCGAGAATGGCGATGTCGTTGCCCGCCTGCAGGCTGATCTGCTGGCGCGCGGTGTGACGGGGCCCGAAGGCCATTCTTATTCGAGGCCGCCCGAGGTCGAAGGCGAGGCGGCGAACCGGGCCATCATGATCGCCGCCATGGCGGGCTGTCCCTTGTACATCGTGCATGTGTCCTGCGAGCAGACCCACGACGCGATCCGCCGCGCCAAGCAGGCCGGGCAACGCGTCTATGGCGAGCCCCTGGTGCAATATCTGGTGCTCGATGATTCTGAATATCAGAACAAGGACTGGGATCATGCGGCGGGCCGGGTCATGAGCCCGCCGTTCCGCAACCGGAAGCACCAGGATACGCTGTGGGCCGGATTGCAATCGGGCACGCTGTCGGTGGTGGCCACCGACCATTGCGCCTTCACGGTTCAACAGAAGCGCAACGGTCTCAAGGATTTCACCAAAATTCCCAACGGCACCGGCGGGCTTGAGGATCGCATGCCAGTGCTGTGGAGCGCGGGTGTCAACACCGGGCGTTTGACCAAAGAGGAATTCGTGAGCGTGACGTCGACCAACATCGCGCGCATCTTGAACATGTATCCGCGCAAGGGTGCCGTTATGGCGGGGAGCGATGCCGATATCGTCATCTGGGACCCGAAGGCGGCGAAGACCATCACGGCGAAAAAACAGATGTCGCGAATCGAATACAACGTGTTCGAGGGCTTCCAATGCACCGGCGCGCCGAATACAGTGATCTCACGCGGCCGCGTCGCCTGGGACCAGGGCGACATGCGCGCCAAGCCGGGCGACGGCGATTTCGTAGCCAGGGAGGCGAATGCCCCGGTGCATGTGGCGAACGCGATCTGGAAGGGCGTGACGCAGCCGAGGGGTGTGAAGCGGGTGGAGGTGACGCCATAGGTTGGGCTTGACCGCACTACGGGTAGCCCGTAAAATGGAATTCGAATGGGATAATGCAAAGGCGGCCGCAAACAAGGCCAAACATGGCGTTTCGTTTCAGGATGCCACTGCCGCTCTGCGCGACAGACGGATTGTCGAAGAACTCGACTTGGCCAGCGATTACGTTGAAGAGCGGGTCATCGCCTATTGCCTTCTGGAAGGACAGGTTCTGGTCGTTGTCTACACATTGAGAGGCGAGCGTTATCGCATCATTTCGGTTCGAAAGGCAGACAAGTATGAGCAAGACAACTACTACCGTGAGAATGGAGCGTGACGGTCGCATGATGCGCAAAACGGACTCCGGCTGGGAAGAGATTTTCAGGGAGCCGCTTTCGCCGCCTGAACCAAACTTCATCCCTGCTTACGATCCCGAGAATCCCCCGTTGACCGATGAAATCGCCGCAGGGCGGAAGAAAGTGCCGCGGACGCGAACGCTGCGCCGCCAGATGTCTCTCACCCAGGAAGAGTTCGCGGCGCGCTACCAAATCCCCATCGGCACCCTGCGCGATTGGGAACAGCACCGCAGCGAACCCGACGCCCCGGCCAGGGCCTACCTCAAAGTCATCGCCGCCGATCCGGAGGGCGTGGCGGAGAAGCTGGGGCGGGAGATGGAAGTGGCGGCGGCCAAGTAGCCTGGCGCCGCTTGCAATTCTTGCGATCATCATCTTGGTCTCAAGCAGGCGGCAGCCGGAACAGCGGTGATCGTGGCGAAGTCTGGGTGGCCGGGTCAAGCCCCTCCCCCGCCGCATCCCTTGACGCAGGCGCGATCCGGTCACTTGCCAAGGGTGCGGGATTGCGTAAAAGCACGGTTTCGAAACACCGGGAATGGGCCAGCGTCATTCCCACAAAGTGGAGATCGTAGAGCACATGAATCGCGAAGCAAGTGCCCCGGGGCCTGTCCGCTATCCGCAACAGGGTCTCGAATACCGCAAGTTCATCGCCCAGTTCACGGCCCACCGGGCGTGCAAGACCTATTTTGAAATCGGCGTCAACCGGGGCCGCAGCATCGCCGGCGTCAACGCGGCGGCAATCGGCGTCGACCCGGCCATGAGCCTGGTATTCGACGTGCTCGGCCAAAAGCCGATGATCCAGCTGTACCAGATGACCAGCGATGATTTCTTCGCCAAGTACAATCTCACCGCCCTGTTCGGCGCGCCCGTGGATATCGCCTTCCTGGACGGCATGCACACGTTCGAGTTCCTGCTGCGCGATTTCATCAATACGGAGCCCCATTGTCATAAAGACTCGGCAATCCTGCTGCATGACTGTTTTCCGGTGAACGCTGAGATGACGGAGCGCGAGCGCAATTCTCCGGCCCGCGCCGACAAGGAACTGCGTAACCATTGGACTGGCGATGTCTGGAAACTCATTCCCATTCTCAAGGCCTACCGGCCGGATCTGGCGATCACCTGCACGAATTGCGCGCCGACCGGATTGGCCATCGTGCGCGGCCTGAACCCGCAGTCCACGGTCTTGCGCGATCATTTCGACAAGATCGTCAAGGACTTCATGCCGCGGGCGATCACCGAGGCCAATATCGCGGACTATTACGCGGCCAATCAGTTCACGCCGCCCGAGCGCCTGCTGGAGGCGGCGTGACTGAGCAGCCTGACGCTGGGGAAGCGATCGCCGGGATGGTGAGCGCGCAACTCACCACCCGGAAATACATGAACCTGCCGCTGCTGCCGCTGCTTGACGACAGTACCCAGAACCACCTGCATTATGTGCTGCCACCCGAATTCGGCCAACCCTTCAACCATCTGCGCTTTCGCAACGAGACTGTCGAAAACAGTTCCACCTATACGGCTCCGGCCAGGGACAACGCCGTGTTCACGCTGCCCGGCACCTTCCTCTATGGCGGGGTCATCTTCCCGGCCTTCGGGACCTTCATCGCGGAATCGATCCACCGGCTGTGGCCGGTTTTTACGGATCCCGCCTGCCGCGACATCCCCATCGTGTTTCACTCGACGGGGCCAGGCCTTTCGGGCGAGATGGCGCTGCCGCGCTTCGTGGAACAGATTTTCGCGCTGCTGGGCATCGATGCATCGCGCCTAATCCTGGTCGACCGGCCGATGGCGGTGGAGCGGCTCATCGTCGCCAACCAGGGCAGCATGCTCGGCTTCGGTTCGACCGGTGATGCCTATGACGAGGTGTTTCCGCCCCGCCGCGCCGAAGTGGCCGCGCCCGGCCAGCGCTCGGGGCACATCTATGTGTCGCGCTCCAAATATCTCCACAGCGGTTCCTATCTCGGTGAGACGCTGGTCGAACAGGTGCTCCGCGACTCCGGCCAGTTTGAAATCCTGCACCCGCAGGACCATTCGCCAGCCGAGGCCGCCGCCAAGCTCGAGGCCTGCGAGTCGGCGGTGTTCGCCGAGGGCAGCGCGCTGCACATCCTGGAACTCTGCCGCGCGCCGCCGCCCAAGGTGTTCGTCATCCTGCGCCGCGACCTGGCCGTGTGGCGGCGGTTTTTCGAACTGATGGTGGCGAAGCGCTGCGCCAATGTTCATTTGCATCAGGTGCGCGACCGCCTCGTCTCGCTCAACTGGTCGACGAAACATGAAGCGGCCATGGACTATAAGGCTTCGGCGGTGCATGACATAGCGGCATTGCTGGAGGCGGTCTCGGCGTTCAGCGGCCTTGCGCTGCGGGTGCCCACGGAACAGGAGATCCGCACCGCGCAGGCCCTGTCGCTGCTCAATCTCATCATGGACCAAAGGGCGACGCCCGCCACGACGCCGCTCGATGTCATCGGATCGGCGATCCGGGTTCTGCAATGGCAGGCCGCCAAACTCGATATCCTGCCCTTCGATCTGCCGGCGGTCACGCCGGGAATGATCGTGAAGCATGCGACCGCGGCCACGGCCAGGAAGGGGCCAAGGCACAAGCGCCCCTCCGGCGGCCAGGAGGGCGGGCCGCAGCCGCGCCGTCTCCGGCCGGCACCGTCTTGACCCTTGAAAGCCTTCCAGGCCTCCGCCAGATGTCCCGCCGATGACAAGCCACGGCGTTGATGGCAGTCTCATGGCGCGAATCGGCGCGATGGGAGTGGCAATGAAACGGCTTGGATGGGTGGCGTCGGCTGTGCTGGCAATGGCGGGATGCGCGGAGGCGGCTTCGTGCAGCAGTTCAGGCGCGAAATTCGAGACGTGGAAATCGGCCTTCGCCACCGAGGCAAAGGCCAATGGGGTGGGCCAGCGCGGCATCAAGGCCTTGATGGGCACGAGCTATTCCACCGGCACCATCCGCGCCGACCGCAACCAGCATTCCTTCAAGCTGTCGCTCGAAGCCTTCATGCAGAAACGCGGCGCGGGGGCGATCGTGGCGCGCGGCCGCAAGCTCAAGGCCGCCAACGCGGCACTGTTCGCCAAGCTCGAAAAGCGTTTCGGGGTGCCGCCCGGGCCGCTTATCGCCATCTGGGGCATGGAGACGGCGTTCGGCGCCACGACGGGGAACCAGAACACCATCTCGGCGGTGGCGACGCTGGCCTATGATTGCCGCCGCACGGATTATTTCACCGAGCAGCTCTATGCGGCGCTGAAGCTCATCGACAAGGGCGTGCTGACCGCCTCGACCAAGGGCGCCATGCATGGCGAAGTGGGCCAGACGCAGTTTCTGCCCAAGAATATCCTGCTGCATGGGGCGGATGGCGACGGCGGCGGCATCAACCTCAACGGCAAGGCCGATGCGCTCGCTTCAACGGCGAAGTTCCTGAGCGGTCAAGGCTGGTCCAGCGGCGGGCCCTATGAGGCGGGATCATTCGCCACCTGGAACGCCGCTTCGGTCTATCAGCGCGCCCTTGCCATCATGGCCAGCAAGATCGATAGTGACTAGGCGATGGCTATCAAGGAACAGCAGCACCCTTTCTACAAGCCCCTGTGGCGGCGCGTTGTGATTGTCGCGGTGGTGGCGGCATGGACCATCGTCGAAGTGATGACCGGGGCCGATGGATTCTGGCTGCTGCTGTCGGGCGGCATGCTCGCCTATTCGATCTATATTTTCTTCATCACATGGCCCAAGGACACGCCCGAGGGTGACGGCACGCCGCCGTCCTGATAGTCTTTCCCGCCAACAGGAGGACATCACATGGAATACCGTCAATTGGGCCGCTCCGGCCTCAAGGTTTCGCTGCAGGCGCTGGGCACCATGAACTTTGCCGGCGAGGGCATGTTCGGCAAGGTCGGAAGCTTAAGCCTCGCGGAGGCGCGGCGCCTGGTCGATGTGGCCAGCGATCACGGCGTCAATCTTTTCGACACGTCGAATGCCTATACGACGGGGAAATCCGAGGAGGCGCTGGGCGAAATCCTGCAGGGCCGCTCCAGCCAATTGCTGGTGGGCACCAAGGTGCGGTTTTCGATGGGCGCCGGACCCAATGAAAAGGGCCTGTCGCGGTTTCACCTCATGGAGCAATGCGAGGCGAGCCTCAGGCGCCTGAAGCGCGAGCACATCGACATCTATTATCTCCATGAATGGGACGGGATGACGCCCGCCGAGGAGACCATGGCGGCGCTCGATTGTCTGGTGAAACAGGGCAAGGTACGCTACGTGGCCTGCTCGAACTTCTCCGGCTGGCACATCATGAAGGCGCTGATGGCGGCGGAGCGCCACAACGGCCAGCGTTTTGCCTGCCAGCAGATCCACTACACAATCGAAGCGCGCGAAGCGGAGTACGAGTTGGTGCCGATCGCGCTTGACCAGGGTGTGGGCATTCAGGTGTGGAGCCCGATTGCCGGGGGCCTTCTCTCAGGCAAGTTCCGCCGCAATGCGCCGCCGCCGCAATTGTCGCGGCACACGGCGGGCTGGGGCGAGCCGCCGATCCGCGACGAGGAACGCCTCTACCGCATCATCGACGCGCTTGCCGCGGTGGGTCAGGCGCGGGGCGTTTCGGCAGCGCAAATCGCGCTGGCCTGGCTGGCGGGACGGCCGGGGGTCGCCAATATCATTGTGGGCGCCCGCACCGAAGCACAGCTCAAGGAGAATCTGGCGGCGGTGTCGATTACGCTTTCGGGCGAAGAACGCGGCAAACTCGACGATGTGAGCCTGCTGCCGCTGATCTATCCCTATTGGCACCAGTGCATGTCGGCCGGTGACCGGTTAGGCCCGGCCGATCTGGCGCTGCATGGGCCGCATCTGGCAAGGCGGAAGGCGAAGGGGTGAGGGATTGATCGTGCCAGCTTGTCGTATATACTATGGGTATATATTGGAGAAGGCCGATGAGCATCTACATCAAAGACCCCGCCACCGACAAAGCGGTCCGCGAATTGGCTGAATTGCGCGGGGTTTCGCTCACTGAAGCGATCCGCGAGGCGGTGGAAAGGGCAATCGGAGAAGAACGGGTTCAACGGGACGCCGACTTCCTTAAAAAAATTCACGAGTTGCAGGAGGAAGTGGCCAGCTATCCGCCGAGCGGCAATAAGGCGGACAAGGCGTTTTATGACTGGCTTTCCGGGGAAGAGGACTGATGTTCATCGATGCTTCTGCCATCGTCGCCATTTTGGCCCGCGAACCCGATGCGGATGAGTTGGCTCTCAAGTTCAAGGGTGTTCGCCCGCTCATGACGTCGCCATTGGCGATCTATGAAGCGGCTTTGGCAATCGCCCGCTTGCAGAACATCGACATCAGCAACTCTACTTGTGTCGTCCGCCGCTTTCTCAACTACTATGGCATCCGGACAGTCAGCATAACCGAGGATATCGGGCAGGCCGCATTGATCGCCTTCGACCGTTTCGGAAAAGGCCGTCATCCCGCAAAGTTAAATATGGGTGACTGCTTTGCCTATGCGTTTGCCCGTCTCCATAATGTCCGCCTGCTGTGCAAGGGAGACGACTTCCGTCAAACCGATATAAGAATTGCCTGAGGGACGCCCATGACATCGAAAACCAATCTCACCATCAATCCGCAGCGGCTCTGGGATTCACTTATGGAGACCGCCGCTTTCGGCGGAACGCCCAAGGGCGGCATCAAGCGGCTGACCGTGTCGGATGAAGACAAACGGGTACGCGACTGGTTCAAGGCGGAATGCGAGAAGCTCGGCTGCACGGTCGAGGTCGATGAAACCGGCAACATGTTCGCGACGCGGCCCGGCAAGCGCACGGACATGGCGCCCATTGCCATGGGTTCGCACCTCGACACGCAGCCGACGGGGGGCAAGTTCGATGGCGTGCTGGGCGTGCTGGGGGCGCTTGAGGCGATGCGTACGTTGGTTGACATGGGTTATGAAACCAACGCCCCCGTCATGATCGTCAACTGGACCAACGAGGAAGGCTCGCGCTTCGCACCGGCCATGCTGTGCTCGGGCGTCTACGCCGGCGTGTTCACGCCGGAGTTTGCCTACGCCCGCGAGGACCGCTCCGGCATCAGGCTCGGCGATGAGTTGCAGCGCATCGGCTACAAGGGCGAAGCTAAGGCCGGCTCCATAAAATTCCAGGCGATGTTCGAACTGCATATCGAGCAGGGGCCGATCCTCGAGGCTGAAGCGAAGATGATCGGCGTCGTCACCGGGGTTCAGGGCATGCGCTGGTATGAGGTCACGGTCACGGGCCAGGAATCGCACACTGGCGCCACGCCGATGGGTCTGCGCAAGAACGCGCTGCTGGGTGCGGCGCGGATGATCGAGGCGATCCATCAGGTGGGCATGGATCATTTGCCGGGGGTGGCATCTGTCGGGCTGATCGAGAACCGGCCGAACAGCCGCAACGTCGTGCCAGGCGAAGTGTTCTTCACGGTGGACCTGCGCCATCCTGATGAGAAAATTCTCGACCAGATGGAAGCGGAATATCGCGCGGCGTTGACGCCAATCGCCGCTGATCTGCGGGTTACCTTCGAGGAAAAATGCATCTGGACATCGCCGGCGGTGACGTTTGCGCCAGCGCTCATCGCGTGTGTGCGTGAGGGAGCGGAACTGGCGGGTTATACGACTCGCGAGATGGCATCGGGCGCCGGGCATGATGCCGCCTATATCGCGCGGGTGGCGCCAACCACGATGATCTTCGTGCCGTGCCTGGGCGGCATTTCGCACAATGAGTCAGAGTCAACCACGCTGGAAGAATGTGGTGCTGGCAGCCAAGTGCTGCTCAATGCCGTGCTGGCCTATGACCGCCAACTATAGGTGTGCACGGGCCTCGGCCCACAAGGTCTCGACGATCTCGCGGGCTGGCAGCACCGAGACAATTGCGTCAACGCCCATGCCGGCATAAAGGCAGGCCGCCATTGGGTCGCCGTCTTGATCCTTCGGGGGCTGAGCACAGTGGTAGCGGACCAGAGTGCCAGTTTCGGACCGCATGGTCTCTTCGCCTTCACCCGGTCTGCTGGGCGACGCCGGGCATCCGGCATCTTCCCAGGCGTTGAGAGTGGAATTGCGCAATACCCGGTGCATGGCGTAGGGCCAGCCGCCATCAAAGCAATTCGTGTAAACAGTATCTTCCGAGCGTGCGGCGACGAGGGCGGCCTTGTAGGCGGGATGAGCCGAGGCTTCGGCCGATGCGACAAAGCGTGTGCCCATCATGACGGCCTGGGCGCCTGCCTTGATGGCACTGGCGATATCCGCGGCGGTCGAAATTCCACCCGCCGCGACGACCGGCGTGTTGCCGGCGACGCCAAGCACATCGCTGAGCAAGGTCCGCAGAGGAATTGAAGATTGCACGTGGCCGCCCGCTTCGATTCCTTGGGCAATGATGAAGTCTGCTCCCGCAGCAATGGCTTGGGCCGCGCCACCAGCGCTCCCCACTTGCACACCAACTTGGATTCCGGATGATTTCAGCGCGGCAATGGCCGCGGAATCGAAGCCCCAGGACAGGGTGACCGTCTTGACACCGCAATCACGATACCAATGCAGACTTTCAGTTCCAAAGCGCAAAACGAAATTCAGAAAATATGGGGTGCCGTGCTGGTTCAAGGCCGCAACTCTGGCGCGCCCGTGTTGGCGTTCATCCCAGGTCATTGCCAGAGAACCCATGCCGCCGCCGCGCCCCACTTCGGCAGCCAGATCGGGTGTATCACTTCCGCCGATGGGCGCTTGCAGTATGGGCGCCGAGAGGCCAAACCAATCCATGAAACGATTGCGCATGGATTGACGTTAAATGAAATCGATCCGCCACGAAAGCACTTCCCTTGCCGCGCGGAGCCGCGAGATCGCACTCGCGCTGACGTCGTGGCCCTCGGTGACCGGGACTGCCGATGAGGCGGCGCTGGCGGCGTGGCTGGCCGGTTACCTCACCGGCTTCCAGGACGTCTGGATGGAGCCGATCCGCGATGACCCGGCCCAGCGCTCGAATGTCTTTGCGCTGAAGCGCGGCGCTGGCCGCCGCACCGTGGTGCTCACCGGGCATTTCGACGTGGTACCGGTGGAGGATTATGGCGATCTGAAACCCCTGGCCTTCGATCCGCAGCGGCTGCTGCCGGAAATCATTTCAAAACTTGAAGCGACGGGCGAAAATCCGCTGGCGCTGGCCGATTTTCTGAGCGGCGATTTTCTCCCCGGACGTGGCCTCCTTGACATGAAGGCGGGTCTTGCGGCGGGGATCGCGGCGATTGAGGCCTATACAGGCTCCGCCAACCTGCTGTTCATCGCGGTGGCCGATGAGGAAGACCGTTCGGCGGGGGCACGCTCCGCCGTGGCGTTGCTGCCGGAGACCGCCCGCCGCCACGAACTCGACATTGCATTGGTCATCAACCTCGATGCCATTTCGGACCAGGGCAATGGCGCCAAGGCCCGCGTGGTGGCGCTGGGCTCGATCGGCAAGCAAT
Organism: Hyphomicrobiales bacterium; assembly: GCA_031430715.1. GTDB lineage: Bacteria > Pseudomonadota > Alphaproteobacteria > Rhizobiales > Aestuariivirgaceae > Aestuariivirga. Next base: position 11,935 of record JANPCA010000632.1, read on the forward strand.
TGCTGACCGCTTTGGTGGTGGGAAAAGAAGCCCATGCCTGCTATCCGCGGGACGGGGCCAATGCCGCCTATCTCGCCGCTGAACTGGTCACAGAATTCGAACTGGCGCCGGAACTGGCGGAGACAAGCGGCACCGAGATCGCCGCACCGCCGACGGCACTACACTTGAAAGACCTGAAGCAGGGCTACAACGTCACCACGCCGGCCCAGGCCTTCGTCTACTGGAATACGCTGCAGCACAAGCGCAGTGCCACGGAGGTATTCGACATCGCGCTCACGCTGGCACGGCGGGCGATGGCGAGGGCTTCGCGGAAGCTGCAACGCGATGTGCCGGTGATGAGTTACGCCGAACTGGCGGCCCTCGTCCCGGGGGCCTTCGTCAAGGCGAGGGCGGTGAAGACCGCGGCCTTGCGCCATCTCGATCTGCCGGAGCGCTCGAAGCTGCTCACCGCCGAGCTATGGGCGGCATCGGGGCTCGCAGGCCCCGCGGTCATCATGGGCTTCGGGTCGGTACCCTATCGGGCGGTATCGCTCGGCGATGCTGGGCTCGAAGCGGCGGTCATGGCGGCGGTCAAACCCTTCGGTCTTGGAGCTTTACGCTATTTTCCGGGCATTTCCGACATGAGCTTCTTTGGCGAGGCCTCTGGCGATTCCGCCGCGGTCAGCGCCAACACGCCACTGTGGGCCAGCGGTTTCGCCATGCCGGAAGCGGGCGGATACCCCTGCATCAACATCGGGCCATGGGGCCGGGACTATCACCACTGGCTGGAACGTCTCCATGCCCCCTATGCCTTCGAGACTTTGCCGCTGGTGCTTCTCGCGGTCATTGATGCGGCGATGAAGACAGGCTAGGAACTCTGCGGCAATTCAACAAGGAGAGTACCCCCATGAACATTAAACGCATCGGCGCGGGCAACCGCATGAGCAAGGGCGTCGTTCACGCCGGCACGGTTTATCTGTCAGGCCTTGTGGCGGAAGCAGCGGCCGGCCAGTCCGTCAAGGAACAGACTTCCGACATCCTGGCGCAGATCGACGCGGCGCTGAAGGAGGCGGGCACCGACAAGTCGGCCCTGCTCAAGGCCAATATCTGGCTGACCGATATTTCGACGTTCGCCGAAATGAACGAGGCCTGGGACGCCTGGGTCGTGCCGGGCCAGACGCCGGCCAGGGCCACCGTCGAGTCGAAGCTCGCGGCACCGGGCCTCGATGTCGAGATCATGGTCGAGGCGGCAATCGACAGGGCGGCGCAACGGGCCGCCGGCCGCGACCCCGCCGCCGCCAAGAAGCCCGGCGCCCGCAAGGCGGCACGGGAAGCCAGGGCCGCCAAGAAGGGCGGCATCAACAGCCCCGAGAAGAAAGTGGGCGCCCGCCGGGCCGCCAAAAAAGCAGCACGGCTCGCCAAGAAGGGCAAGGGCCCCAAGGAATAGGCCTTAGCGCCAATTCCGGTTTTGATGCCTCATCCCCACGTACTCGTCTTCCTCCGCGCAAGCGCTAGCTGATGCACACATCTTGGTGCGGCGGAATGACTCGCCCCGCGGGATGGGGGTTCCGCCATGATGGGGTG
>JANPCA010000633.1:0-8542 GCA_031430715.1 Hyphomicrobiales bacterium
GCGCTTCGGCGCGGCGGCGGCGTTCCTCGTTGGCGGGCGAGCCGTAGCACATTTCAGGTCCGATATCGGCGGGCAGCCGGTTGCGCAGTGCTTCGGGCAGGAAATAACCGCGCGCCTGCGAAGACCAACTGATATGCGTGACGTTATTGTCCCGCAGATAATGGAGCGCCGCGGGCGTATTCGACGTGACGCAACCAGCCCACACCGGCTTTTCCATTACCGCCAGGGACAGGTTGTTGTTGAGCATCGACATGGGCTTGAGATGATGCTTCTGGGCGTATGCCCTACCTTCCGCAAAGCGCGCGGGCGACCAGTTCGAGCCACCAAAAATTCCGATCTTTCCAGCCAGATGCAACTGGTTAAGGACGTCAACAAACTCGCCTACCGGCACATCCGGATTATCGCGGTGCATGATGTAGACCGGTGCCTGCCCGAGGCCAAGCCGGGCAAGCGAGATATCGAGTTGGGCAGCGACAGCGTGGGGCGAGCAATAGGGGGTGTGGCCGCCCTTGACGATGACGTTGATGTCTTTTGCCACACCGCGCGCGGCAATCCATTGCCCCAGAACCACCTCGTGGTGACCACCGCCATAGACGAAGCCCGTATCGAAACTGTTGCCGCCGGCCGCCATGAAGGCATCCCAGACAATGGCGCCGGAGCCTATGTCATTCTTGTTGTCGGCCCCGATGATCAGGCGCGATACGGGAAGTGCCAGACCTTCGACCGGAGATTTTGGAATGACCGGGAGACCCTTCGGCAGAGAGCCTGGCAGGCGGCGATTGGTTTTCGGAACCTCGGCGAAGGTGACATAGCCCAATTCCTGCCGCCAGCGATCCAGCGTCTCGGCATTGCCGATGCTATCGGCATGACTGAGTGCCGGCGCATCGGCCTGGACCTTTCCCTCAGCAATGTTGCGGCTGGCGAGTTCGGCTTCAAACGCGAATAGGTGGTGGGGCGAGCGCACCTGCTCAACACGGGTGGTGCCAGCGGCGGTAATCTCGATGGCCGAGTCCGAGGGTCCCGCATTGCGCCCAGGAACCCATGGGTCGGCAAGCTTGATCGTTCCAGCACTTCCCTCGACGAGAATAGCGCTTTCCATGGTGATCACGACCGAGGCCGCGATCTCGGCCGTGATGCCGCTTTGGAAGGACAGGAGCCCAAACGCAACTTCATCCACTCCTGTCGGCCCGGTTGCGCCGATGCCCTTGACAGCGGTTGGATTGTCAAAGTCCCTTCCAATCGCTGCGCCGGCAATGAGCCGCGCCGCCGACACGGGGTAGCAGCCCACATCCAGGATTCCGCCACCACCCAGAGCCGGATCGAAGAGGCGCGAGGCGGGATTGCGTGCCGCGGCAAATCCAAGTGCCGCCTTGATATGGCGGATTTCACCAATTTCACCAGCGCGGATCAATTCCAGCAGGCGCGCGATTTGAGGGTGGCAGCGATACATGAACGCTTCCATGAAGAAAACGCCCTCTTGGGCTGCCACTTCAGTCATGGTGACGACTTCCGCCGCGTTCATTCCGGCGGGTTTCTCACACAACACCGCCTTGCCATTGCGCATGGCCATGATTGAAAATTCCGCGTGCCAAGGATGCGGTGTGGATACATAAACAGCATCGATATCCGGATCTGCGGCGAGTGCTTCGTAACTTGCGTGGCGTTTGGCAGCAGCGATACCGTACTGATCACCAAACTGCCGCAGCCGATCCGCGTCGCGGCTGGAAATGGCGATGAGCGCTCCGGACCGGGCTTCTTTCAGGCCATCGGCAAAATTATGGGCGATGCTGCCTGGGCCAAGTATTCCCCATCTTGTCTGTTTCATATTTCTTGCCTTGCCTGACCTTGAAATTGGCCCAGACGTTTTGTCATTGTAGCTGAACGGGTGGAGTTGACAACTCAACGCGTTCCGGAGGCAAGCCTACACCACACATTCTTACTTCAAGCCGGGATCGTGCGACACCCGTGACAGGAAGCTCCGCAGGCGCTCGTTTGACTGCTTCTGGAACACATCTTTGGGTTTGCCTTCGACGGCGATGCGGCCGGCGTCGATGAAGACCACGCGGCTGCTGACTTCGCGCGCGAAGGCCATTTCGTGGGTCACCACCATCATGGTCATTCCGTCCTCGGCGAGTTTGCGCACCACGGCCAGCACTTCACCGACCAGTTCGGGATCGAGTGCGGAGGTGATCTCGTCCAGCAGCAGCACCTTGGGTTCCATCGCCACGGCCCTGGCGATGCCGACGCGCTGCTGCTGGCCGCCCGAGAGTTGCGAGGGCAGGCTGTCGGCCTTGGCCGTAAGGCCCACCCGGTCGAGCCAGCGTTCGGCGATGGACCGCGCCTCCGCCTTGCTGAAGCCGCGCACCTTGCGCAAGCCCAGCATGATGTTCTCGGCCGCCGTGAGATGCGGGAACAAATAGAAAAGCTGGAACACCATGCCGGTTTCCGCCCGGTGATGGGCGAGATCGCGTTCGGTGCGCTTGCGCCGTGTGCCGGAACTGTCGGTGAAACCGACTTCAACCCCGTCGATCTGGACTGAACCCTCATCATAGATTTCGAGCACGTTGACACAGCGCAGCAAGGTCGTCTTGCCGCCGCCCGAGGGGCCGATGATCGAGACCACTTCGCCACGATGGACGTCGAGGTCGATGCCATCGAGAACCACCGTCGTTCCGAAGCTCTTCTTCAGGCCGCGAATGCGGACGACCGGTGCCGGTCCGCCATCGGGCGCTGTGGCACTACTCGCGGATATAGGCATAGCGCGCCTCCAACATGCGGCTGAGACTGGATAGCGTGTAGTTGATGGCGAAATAGATGAGCGCGCCCAGCACATAGAGCGGCATCGGCACAAAGGTGCGGCCGATGACCTGCTGGATCGCCAGCATCAGGTCCACCACACCCACCAGCGACACCAGCGCGCTGCCCTTCACCACGTCGGTGACGCTGTTGATCCACGGCGGCAGGAAGCGGCGCAGGGCCTGGGGGAAGATCACGTGGAAGAGCCGCTGCGGGAAGGTCAGCCCGATGGCCTTGGCGGCCTCCGTCTGGCCATGATGAATCGACTGCAAGGCGCCTCTGGCGATCTCGATGATCTGGGCCGTCGAAAACAGCGATAGCGCGATGACCGCCGAAACGAAATTGTTGAGATTGAGCCCGGTCACCGGCAGGCCATAGTAAACCGTAAAAATGAGCACCAGCACGGGAATGCCGCGGATGATGTCGGAGAACAGCCGGATGGCGAGGCGGGCCGGAGTGGGGCCATAGGTCACCAGCACGCCCAGCGCCAGTCCGAAGACCAGCGACAGGACGATGACCAGAAGCGAGACCTCGACCGTGACGAACAGTCCCTGCCAGAGGAATTTCATCGAGGAAAGGATGTAATCCATCACCGCACCTTGAACTGCCGCTCGAGCAGCCTGAGGCCGCCCAGTATCACGTAGCCCGTCACCAGATACATGGGCGTGACGACGGCATAGACTTCGATGATGCGGAAGGTGTTGAAATTGATCCACTGCGCGCCATAGGTGAGTTCGGGGACCGCCAGCACCGAGGCAACCGAGGTATCCTTGAACAGCGATATGAAGGTATTGCTGAGCGATGGCAGCACGATGCGGAACATGGTGGGGAACCGCACATAAAGGAGCCGCTGCAGCGGCGTGAGGCCGATGGCCTTCGCGGCATCCATCAATCCGCGCGGGATGGCGGCAAGTCCAGTGCGGAAGATCTCGACGAGATAGGCGCCCGAATAGACCGAGAGCGTCACGATGAAGGAGGTCGTTGCGTCATAACGCAGGTCGACAAGTGTCGGAATGCCGTAGAAGACCAGGTACACCAGCAGGATCAGCGGAACATTGCGGATGAATTCCACATACATGGTGATGAAGCCGCGGCAGAGGCGGCCACGGGACTCATAAAGAAGCGCCAGCGCCAGTCCGATGATGACACCGATCGCGATGGCGACGAGCGCCAGTTCGAGGCTAAGGACGAGACCCCATGTAAGCTTCGGGAAATTCTTCCAGATGAGCCCGAAGTTGAGATGATAGAGCATCCGTCCTGTTCCGCGTTCGGGCGTTGGAGAGGACTGCGCACGCTGGCGTGCGCAGTCCTTGTCCCGTCAATGGGAAGGAAAGCCGGTCTTGCGGGCGGTCGGGGTATCGCCGAAATATTCCTTGAAGGCCTTGTCGAACAATTCGTTCTCGTGGCCGAACATGGCGATCTCGAAGGTGGTGTTGACGAAGGTCAGCCAATCGACGTCGCTCTGCCGCATCGCGGCGCCGTAAAGCATGCTGCGCCAGGTCTTGCCCGAGTCGGCGTATTTATTGGGGGCTTGCGCCACCATCCAGCGCACCGTCGACAAATCCACGGCGGCGGCGTCGACGCGGCGTGACTCGAGTGCCTGGATGACATTGGCCTGGGTGTCGAGTTGCATGACTTGCGACAACGGCAGGACCTCGTGAACGCCGGCCTCCGCATCGACATTCTGCAGGATTGAAACGCGCGCGGCGTCGCCCGCCGCCACCAACTGGTCGAAATTCTTGCCGTCGGCGCCCGGCAAGGTCAGCAGGGCGACGCCCTCCACATAATAGGGGCGGCTGAAATTCACCAATTGGGCGCGGTTGGCCGACATGGTCATGAACTGAATGGTGATGTCGACCTTGCCGGTGTTGACATTGGGAATGCGCGCCGCCGGATCCTGGAGGACGAATTCGACTTTCGTGGCGTCGTCGAACAGGCCCTTGGCGAGAATGCGCGCCATGGTGATGTCCATGCCGACCAACTCGGCTTTTTCATTTTCGAAATGCCATGGCGCGTTGGTGCTGCCGGTGCCGACGATGAGATGGCCGCGGTCGAGCACTTCACGGAGCTTGCTGCCGGAAGCGGATTGGGCGGCGGCCTCGCGGGCCGTGGGGATAGCGGTGGCGCCAGCCAGCAAGGCGCCGCCGGCAAGACCAAGTGCTCCAAATTTCAGGAAGTCCCGGCGCTCGGTATTTTCGTCCATTGTTTCCTCCATCACGATGACATTTTTGAACTTCTTCTTCGGCTGTTTGACATCCAAGAACTTTGTCAGGGTTCGAATTATGTTTCCCCGCACGAAGTGGCGGGGTTAGCCGTTGCGTGGTTCTAGTCGGGCCAGTGCTCAAGACTTGCAACCCGGCTGTTGCGGCGCCGGGCCAGGGGCGTTGCGATGATTTCGTTGGAGCTCCGCGCCCGTTCCAACTCCGCCTCGAGGCGCTGGATGACCAATGTTTCTTCTCCGGGATGGAGATTGCACGGGTCCATGTAGAAGCAGTCATGCTCGACGAGATGGTCGCGCACGATAATGGGCGGATCGCCCTCGGCCAAGCGGTCGGCCAGATCCCAGGCGGTGATGTGGGCCTCGGCGGGTGCGACGGTGACCTTCAGCCGGTCGAGGGGATTGTTGGTCGGGTCCGGCTCGATGGCGGCACTCACTCCCGGCTTGCCCGTCAGACCCTTTTGCCAGAGGTTGAGGTAGCCAGTCTCGCGCGCCCTGATGCCGGCATGGTCGCGCGTTTCCCAGGCCTGCAGGGCGGCAAGCGTGCCCACCATGCCTTCCTTGCCCACTTTCATGCCGCGCCCGATGCCGCCGTTCTGGGCGAAGGCGGCCCGCACCAGGGCCTTGCGCCCGGCGACGATTCCGGCCGTCGGCCCGCCGAGAAACTTGTGGGCGGAATAGAGCGCGATGTCGGCGCCCTGCGCGATCAACCCCTTGAGATCGTATTCGGAGGCGGCATCGACAATGACCGGAACGCCGCGGGCATGACAAGTCTCGGCGAACTCATCAAACGGAATGAGGCCGTAGTGCACCACGTGGTGCGAAACGACATAGACGGCCGCGGCGGTCCGCTCGTTGATCGCGCCTTCCAATTGATAACGCCTGGCGTAGGTCGCCTGGCCGACGGGAATGACCTTTGCCCCGGTGAGCCTGATGGCCTGGTCGACCGGCGCGCCATAACTCGACATGTGGCCAAGCAGGATCAGGACTTCATTCTTGAGGCCCGCCGTATCGGGCAAGCGCTCGACAGCACTGAGATCAGTCCCCGTCATGGCACCGGCAACGGCAACCGAAATGCCAGCCGAACAACTGGCGGTCACAAACCCCGCTTCAGCACCACACAGCCTGGCGATGACCGGACTCAACATCCGTTGCAGGGCGTCGATCTCGACGAATTGCGGCAGGATCGCCGCCACCGCCGCGACCGCCTCGGGCACCACGATCGAAGCCCCGAGCGACGTCATGGTTCCGGACACATTGATGATCGGCTTCAGGCCGAGGCTCTTGCGGATATCGGTGGCCGTCATGACTACATTTCCCGAGCTAGCCCTGCCCGCAAAGTCACGGGACGTTGATCGCCAATGCCGCCGGCAAGAGGCCATGAGCCAGCATGAGGCTCATCCAACTCCCGCACGGGAATCGCTCCATCAAACCTCTGCCTCTGAACCCCGCGCGGATCGTCGCCACCCTACTAATCCGCATCATGACGGCGAACTTGTCGACGTTGAGCATGGCGCAAAGGACCCAAGATGACAAGACCAACGGGAGCGCGCGCGGAGGCTGGCTCTTCGCCGGACCGCTTGTTCCTTTCCAGCTCCAATCACCATAATTCAGGCCCATCAAGTGTTCGGACTGAACAGTTATTGTCAATCTTGCGTTGGGATCTGGGTATGCGGGGCGCTCATGTCAGCCATGTCTGATGATTGCTGCCGCTGTCTGCGGTCAGCCCTGTGAGTTCAGCCAATGGACGGTGGAGAGCTGCGGGTCTCCTACCACTTGCTGCAGATTTTTCGTCCGCTGGCGCCGGGCGGGTGTCTGGGACCAGATGACCTCCCTTGTTCTTGGTTGCGTTGCCGTGCTGTTGGCCGCCGGGCTGGCGCCCTTCGAGCCGCCGAGTACATTAGTAGACCACGACGCCACGGATCGATTCTCCCTTGTGCATAAGGTCGAAACCCTTGTTGATATCGTCGAGTTTGAGAATGTGGGTGATCATGGGATCGATCTCGATCTTCCCATCCATGTACCAGTCGACGATCTTGGGGACATCGGTTCGGCCGCGTGCCCCGCCAAAGGCCGTGCCGCGCCACGAGCGGCCGGTCACCAACTGGAACGGCCTGGTCGAGATTTCCTGGCCGGCACCGGCAACACCGATGATGATCGACTGACCCCAGCCCTTGTGGGCGCATTCGAGCGCCACACGCATCACCTTGACATTGCCGATGCATTCAAACGTGTAGTCGGCCCCGCCACGCGTAAGCTCGACAAGATGAGACACGAGATCGCCGGTCACGGCCGTGGGATTGACGAAATGCGTCATACCAAAACGCCGCCCCCAAGCCTCGCGGTCCGGATTGAGATCGACACCCACGATCATGCTGGCACCGGCGAGCCTGAGGCCCTGGATGACGTTCAGGCCAATGCCGCCGAGGCCAAAGACAACCGCGGTTGAGCCGGTTTCCACCTTGGCGGTATTGAGGACGGCGCCCACCCCGGTGGTGACGCCGCAACCGATGTAACAGATTTTGTCGAAGGGCGCGTCCTGGCGGACTTTCGCCAGGGCGATTTCGGGCATCACCGTGAAGTTCGAGAAGGTGGAGCAGCCCATGTAGTGGTGCACCATCTGGCCCTTGTATGAAAGCCGGGATGTACCATCGGGCATCAAGCCCTTCCCCTGGGTGGAGCGGATTTTTTGGCAGAGGTTGGTCTTGGGATTGAGACAGTATTCGCACTCGCGGCATTCGGGCGTGTAAAGCGGAATGACGTGATCGCCGGCCTTCAAGGAGGTTACGCCGCCGCCCACTTCGCGCACGATGCCAGCACCTTCGTGACCAAGCACGGTTGGAAACAGACCTTCCGGATCAGCACCTGAGCGTGTGAACTCGTCGGTGTGGCAGATTCCAGTTGCCATGATTTCGACCAGAACTTCACCCTGTTTGGGGCCTTCAAGGTCGAGCTCGACGATTTCGAGTTGCTTGGCCTTCTCGAACGCAACCGCGGCACGGGTTTTCATGAATGGTCCCTCCATGTGCTTTTTCTGTCATCACTAGTCACACTTCACCGCGGCTCACAAGAGAAATTGCGGAAGGCCCTTCCAGTGCCTCCCCCCGAAAATGCCCAATGCTTCGGACATCATCGTTGGACATCATCGTTCCGTCCCCCGATTGCCGCCGAGCACCGGCAAAGCTACCCATTTTCCACGCGCAGGCAATTTTGAAGGGAACTTGACTGTGAGCTGGCGCTTGCGATGACCGGCCCATGACTTTGGTGAACGGCGTGGGCTTTCGCTGGGGTTGGGTCTGGCTGCGTTGCTGGTGACTGGCCAGGCCCAGACGGATGGCGATCCCGTCAACGGCGCGAAAATATTCAAGAAATGCATGGCCTGCCATTCAGCCACGGAAAAGTCCAACAAGGCCCGCGCCTATCTCGTTGGAATTTTAGACCGGCCGGTGGCAAGTGCCGAGGCTTACAAATACTCGGACGCGATGTAGGATCTCGCCGCAACCACCAGGGCTTGGGACGGGGCGGCGG
>JANPCA010000634.1:0-10785 GCA_031430715.1 Hyphomicrobiales bacterium
GCCTTTGCGGCAGGTGCTGTCGCGGCGAGCAGGGCGGAAGCAATCGCGGCGGTGGCCGCCATCGATATTGCCGGTATTTTCAACATGGCTGTGGTCCTCATCTGTCGCGGCCCGGAACTCGGGCCAGATCAACTCGCAGTATACAAGGTTCTGGCGCGTTCGGCTGTGACCTAGGTAACAGCGCCGCCCGCGGCCGCTCGTCTATGAAGGTGCCATCGAGAGGGGGAACGCATCTCACCCAACCCCATTACGGAGAACTTCCATGTTGAAGCAAACCATCCTCAGTGCCTTCGGTGTCCTGGCCCTCACGGCCTCCGTCGAGGCCGCGACCAGTTTCGGGTCCAAGCTCAATCACGAACCGACGCCCGCCGAATCCTGCAATTCCAGGAAGGCCTCGAACATGTGCAGTTGGGTGATGACCATCGCCCAGCAGAATGTCGGCAAGGAAGTGGCGCCCATCAACGGCACCATCGCCCAGCTCAAACTGCGCTCCTGCTCGGCCGGCTCTTTCGTGCTGCAACTGGTGCGCGCTGAGACCGCCACCGACCAGGCGCGCGCCATCCGCACCGGCCCCACCATCAATTATGTTGGCAGCAAGCGGAACTGTAACGGCGGCACGTTCATCGAAACCTTCAACGTCAATGTGCCCGTCCTGGCGGGCGAGCGCATGGCGGTGGTCGCCACCAAGGTCGGCTTCATCTACAACGCCAGCGGCGACGGCACCCTGGTGTTCGATCCGCCGCTCGCCGACGGCGGACTCTTCCGCACCACCGACGGCGAGGGCCTCGGCTCCGGCATCCTGCTGCTGCAGGCGTTTTACAACGATTGAGGTTCAGCTCTCCAGAAAACCGTCACCCCAGTGAAAGCTGGGGTCCCGCTTTCTTCCCTTCGTACAGAGGAAGCGGGATGCCAGCCTGCGCTGGCATGACGGGATTGGGGATAGCTTGGCCGGGATTGGGATGACATAACACCCATCGTGCTCATCCACACCCTCTTCGATCTGCTGGCCGCCGTCTCGGCACTGACGGTGACCGTCGTTGTCCACCGCTGGCGGCTGGCGGAGGCTGGGCAGAGAATCGAGAGCGCCGGCCCCTTCTATGCGCTGGCGCTCGTCCTCGGGGCGGTCATCGGCGGTTTCGGGGCGGGTACGCTCAATCTATGGTTCTCCGGCGCTCCGGGAATCGGGCGCAGCATCGTGGGCGCATTGGCGGGGGCCATCGCTTCTATCGAACTTTTCAAATGGGGCCGCGGCATCGAGGGCTCGACCGGGCTGATCTTCGTTCCGGCCTTTGCAACCAGTGTGACGCTTGGGCGCTGGGGCTGCTTTCTCTCGGGGCTTGACGATCACACCCATGGCACGCCCACGGCGCTCCCCTGGGGGCATGATTTCGGCGATGGTATTTCCCGCCATCCGGTGCAGCTTTACGAGTCCTCCGCGATGGCCGCTTTCCTGGGCCTCGCATTGCTGCTCATCGGGCGCCGGGATGCCTTCTTCATGCGCCACGGCTTCTATGTGCTGGTCTTGACCTATGGCGGGCAACGCTTCCTGTGGGAGTTTCTCAAGCCCTATGGAAGCCTCATTGGACCCTTCAATCTCTTCCATTTCCTTTGCGCCGGACTCATGATCTATTCCGCCGTCATGATCTTGAAAGCGAGGGACAGGCCATGAGCAGGGCGGATTTCTGGTGCCGGGTTCTGGGCTGGTTGCAGCTCATCGGCGGGGCCGTCACAGCGGGCCTCATCCTCTTCCTTTGGGAACTCATCCGGCAAATCTTCATGATCGCGCATGTGCCGGCGCTGTCATTCCTGGTCTGGGTCTTCGTTGTCATCGTGGCGCTGCCGGGCCTCCTGGCGGGCCTGTTCACCGTGCTCTTCGCCAATGCCGTGGAACAGCCGCGTGACGGTTTCCGCGGGCCGCAGAAGATCGGATTGCGCATTCTCATGGCGCTCTCCGGATTATGGTCGGCGGGCGTCATCGGCACGGCGGGCTTCAGTTTTCCGCCGCTCGGTTTCTTCGCCATCCTGGCGCTCATCACCGTGGGGCTTGCCGTCATGGGGCCGGACTGGACCGCCGATCTCTTCAAACGTAGGGAGGAGCCGGCATGAACGCGCCCATCCGCAAGATCGCGCCTTACATCTTCTATGGCCAGACCACGTCGATGTGCGCCACCTGCATGGCGCTGGTGCCGGCCAAGATCATCATCGAGGAAGGAAACGTCTTTTATCTCAAGCGCTGCAAGGCCCATGGCATGCAGAAGGCGCTGGTCTCCACCGACGCCGCCTATTACAAGCTCTGCCACGATTGCCTCAAACCCGGCGACCGGCCGCTTCAGCCCCAGACCCGCACCGAGCTGGGCTGCCCCTATGATTGCGGGCTTTGCCCCGATCACGAGCAGCATTCCTGCCTGGCGCTGATCGATGTCAACGAGGCCTGTAACCTGACGTGCCCGGTGTGTTTCGCCGATTCGTCCACGGCCAAGACAGCGCACCGGCCGCTCGCCGAAATCGAGCGCATGATGGATGCGCTGGTGGCATCGGAAGGTGAACCCGACCTGCTGCAGCTGTCGGGTGGTGAACCCACCATCCATCCGCAGATCATCGAGATCATCGAGGCGGCAAAGCGCCGCCCCATCCGCCACATCATGCTCAACACCAACGGCATCCGCATCGCGCAAGAACCCGGATTCGCGAGTCAATTGAGCCGCTTCAAGCCGGGCTTTGAAGTCTATCTTCAATTCGACTCGCTAAGAGCCTCGGTTCACAAGACCCTGCGCGGCGCCGACCTCACCCGGATTCGCAAGGCTGCGCTGGAAGCCCTTGAACGGGAGGGGATTTCGACGACCCTGGTCGTCGTGGTGAAAAACGGTGTCAACGACGGCGAGCTTGGCGAGATCATCGATTACGCGCTCAAATGGAAATGCGTGCGCGGCATCACCTTCCAGCCCATTCAGGACGCGGGGCGCAACGAGAATTTCGATCCCGCAAACGATCGCATCGTGCTGTCGGACATCCGCCGCAAGATCATCGACGCCAAGACGCCTTTCGGCGAAGGCGACATCATCCCGCTGCCCTGCAACCCGGAATCGATCGCCATCGGTTATGCGCTGCGGAGCGGCAACAAGATCGCCCCCATCACCTCGTTTTTCCCGAAGGACATGCTGGTCGAGGCGCTGCCCAATGCCATCACCTTCGAGAAATACCCGGACCTGCACAGGCAGATCCTGAATTTCTTTTCCCTTTCCACCGCCGAATGCAACAACCCGGAAAAGCTCGACGCGCTGCTGTGCTGCCTGCCGCAGATTCCAGTCATTGACGGCATGGGCTACGAGAACATCTTCCGCATCGCCATCGTCGAATTCATGGACGCGCATAATTTCTGCATCAGCCGCGTCAAGCGAAGCTGCATCCATTTCGTGACACCCAATGGCCAGATCGTGCCCTTCGAGACCTACAACATGTTCTACCGCGACGAAACCGCAAGGAAGCGGATGGCGCTGAGCAGGGGGATCGCATGACAGTTCCGTTCTTCCCCTCTCCCACACGCATGTGGGGGAGAGGGCAGGGTGAGGGGGCGGCGGCGCAGGTGCGAGCGTCATGAAAGTCCTCCTCACGATCCTCTGCGGCACCGTCATCCTGTTTGTCGGCGGCTGTGTCATGTCGTTCGGGAGCGGTGGCGGGCCGATCGTTTGGGCGAGTTGGGGCATCGCCGGCGTCAATCTTCTGATGATCGCCGCGATGTGGGGCATAGCGGGACCGATGCGGCCCTTGTTCGTCGCCATGGCGGTGATTGACGTGGCCTTGGCGCTTGGCTTGGGCTTTGTGGTAATGACCGATGCCGGCACCGGCGCGGAGCTGATGGCGTGGGGCTTCGGCATCGTTGGCGCCTTCCTGGTCAAGGGGGCACTGAGCTATTGGGTCGCCAAACGGGTGAAGCGCGATGCGGTCCTGGGTGCCGTCGATGCGCCAGGCAAGGACACGCCGCCGGATGTATGAAATCCTTCTCATCGCCGGTCCATTGCTGCTCGGCGCCGTGCTGTGGTGGCTGCTCGACCGCCATGAGGCCCGGCGCGCGGCGGCGGGACAGCCGCGGCACGGGGCCTTGCGGCTGATCTTCGCCGCGGCGGCTCTGCTCACCATCCTATTCGCGGGCGGCTGCGGATTGCTGTTCCTCATCAATCAGGACGGCATGTATGTCACCTGGGAAGCGGTCGCCGTCATCGCCGGGCCGCCCTTTGCCGTGGGCCTCCTCGTCTGGTGGCTGGCCATGCGGCGGAAGAACGTATAGTCATCCCACCTCTTGTCATCGCCGGACTTGTTCTGGTGACCCATTCGTCACCAGACGCTCACGCTTGTTGAACGATGGGTTGCCGGAACGAGTCCGGCAATGACATGATAGGGCAACGCGAATCTCCGGGACTGACGATGGCCGATCTCTTCACCGCCGAAAACCTGACCACCCTGATCGTCCTCACGGCGCTCGAAACGGTGCTGGGCTTCGACAATCTTCTCTACATTTCGATCGAGGCCAAGCGGGTCGCGCCCGAGCGCCAGAAATATGTGCGCCAACTCGGCATGGCTCTGGCCATTGGCTTGCGCATCGTGCTGCTGTTTGTGGTGTTGCAGCTGATCAGCGCCTTCCAGGAGCCGCTGTTCGGCGTGCATCTGCCTTATTTCGAGGCCAGCATCTCCGGCCACAGCCTGATCGTACTGGGCGGCGGGGCCTTCCTGATCCACACGGCGATGAAGGAAATCTTCCACATGCTGGTGGTGCACGATCTCGAGCACGAGCAGGGCGAAGGTCCGAAACATTCCACCGTGGCCCGCGCCCTGTTCTGGATTCTGGTCATGAACATCGTGTTCTCCTTCGACACGGTTCTGTCCGCCGTGGCGCTCACCAAGAACTTCATCGTGATGACCACGGCCATCGTGCTGTCGGGCATCCTCATGGTGGCGCTCTCCGAGCACGTGGCCCGCTTCCTGCAGAAGAACCGCATGTACGAAGTGCTGGGCCTCTTCGTGCTGCTGCTGGTCGGCGTCATGCTGCTGGCCGAGGGTGGCCATATCGCGCATCTCGCCTTCTTTGGATTCCCGGTCGAGCCGATGGCCAAGACCACCTTCTATTTCGTGGTGGGAGCGCTGCTTCTTGTCGACATCGTGCAGGGCCGCTACCAGAAGAAGATCATGGCGGAGGAGAAGGCGCGGCCCGACGGTGTTGACGAAGGGGCCGGGCATTCTTGATCCGGGAGGTTTTCGCCAACGACTGGACCGCCGGGCACCATTGAGGGATGACGCATGACACCGCATGTTCTCGACCAGCCGATCCGCAACGCGCTGCTGACTCGCCACAGCCACTTCGCCGAGGGCGGACCCCGGGCGCTGCGCTACCGTGGCGATGTTTCGTGTCTCGCGGCGGTCACCAGCGAAAGCCAAGAGTCGCTTGCCGGCCTCGCCGCGCTCATCGCACCCGGCAGCATGGCGATCACGGTACAGCGCGACCCGCATCCGGTGCCGCCGGGCATCGTGGCCGAGCATGTCTCGCAAGGCGTGCAGATGCTGGCCGTAACCGTCAAGGCGCCCGATGACGCGATACCATTCCTCGAACTCACCGAAGCCGATGCGCCCGAGATGCTGGGGCTCGCCACGCTGACCAAGCCCGGGCCCTATGTGGCGCGCACCCACGAATTTGGCGGCTACATCGGCATCCGAATTGACGGCCGGCTGGCGGCCATGGCGGGCCACCGCCTGAAGGTGCCGGGTTTCACCGAAATCAGCGCGGTCTGCACGCACCCGGATTTCCGCGGGCGGGGCTATGCCAGTTTCCTGACGCGGGCCCTGGCGGCGCGCATCAAGGCCGAGGGCGATGTGCCCTTCCTCCATGCCTATGCGGCCAACACCAAGGCCATCCGTCTTTATGAGGAAATGGGTTTCGTCCGCCGCACCGGCCTGTGGGTCAGCGTGCTGCGCCGTCAGTGATGGTGTTCAGCCTGTGTTTCTGTTCAGCCAATCGCGCAGGACGGAATTGATATTCGACTGCCATCGCGGACCCTTTGCCCGGAATTCCGCAAGGACATCGGGGTCCAGGCGGATCGTGGTCGAGACTTTCGGCGCCGCAAGCTTTGGCCGCCCGCGTTTCACCGGCGTCCTGGCCAGTTTCTGCCGCCACTCGGGTGCCGACAAATCGGGCGCATCGTCTGGGTCATGCCAGTCTTTCTTCGTAGAGCTTCCGTTCGCGGTCATTGGCTTTCCTCATACAGATGATCTGGCGCGATGACTTTCTTGGTGTCCACACGAACACCACCATGCGCCCGCGCAACTTGCCTACGGTTATGAAGCGCTCCTCGCCATAGTCTCTGCGTTCGTCCACAATGGTCAGGGTATTGCCCGCAAAGACAAGGTCCGCATCGGTCATGTCCAGTCCGCGATGCGGCAAAGTTTCTTGCCGCTTTCGTGGATCGAACTCGATCTTCATAATTATTGTTACTACAATTATTATTTGCAGTCAAGCAGCCGCACACCGTGGCGGTTTACACTTTGGGGCATCCCCACTAGAAGCCCGGCACCACATCATCCGTTCAGGAATTCCACTCATGGCACGCCAGTTCATCTACCATATGCACGGCCTGTCGAAGACCTATGCCGGCGGCAAGAAGGTTCTCGACAACGTTCACCTGCAATTTTACCCAGATGCCAAGATCGGCGTGCTCGGCCCCAACGGCTCGGGCAAGTCGACGCTGCTGCGCATCATGGCCGGCATCGATACCGAATGGAACGGCGAGGCGTGGCTCGCCGATGGCGCCAGCGTCGGTTATCTGCAGCAGGAACCGCAACTCGATCCACAGCTCAACGTCATGGGCAATGTCATGGAAGGGGTCGCCCACAAAAAGGCGATCCTCGACCAGTACAATGAACTGATGGCGGATTATTCCGACGCGAACGCCGAGAAGGCCGGCAAGCTCCAGGACGTGATTGACGCCGAGAACCTGTGGGATCTCGAATCCCAGGTCGAGCAGGCCATGGACGCCATGCGCTGCCCAGCCGGAGACGCCTCGATCGACAATCTCTCGGGCGGCGAAAAGCGCCGCATCGCGCTCACGCAATTGCTGCTCCGGAAGCCCGACCTGCTGCTCCTCGACGAACCGACCAACCATCTGGACGCCGAGTCGGTCAACTGGCTCGAGCATCATTTAAGCGATTATCCCGGCGCCATCCTGATCGTCACCCATGACCGCTATTTCCTCGACAATGTCACGGGCTGGATTCTGGAATTGGACCGCGGCCGCGGCATTCCCTACGAAGGAAATTATTCCGCTTACCTCAAGGCCAAGGCCAAGCGCTATGCCCAGGAATCCAGAGAGGACCAGGCCCGCCAGAAGGTCATCGAGCGCGAGTCGGAGTGGATTTCGTCGTCCCCCAAGGCCCGTCAGGCCAAGTCCAAGGCGCGCTTCAAGGCCTATGACGAGTTGATCACGGCGAACGAGAACCGCCTGAAATCGACCACCGCCCAGATCATCATTCCGCCGGGCGAGCGCCTGGGGGGCAATGTCATCACGGTCGAGGGTCTCAACAAGGCCTATGGCGATAGGCTTTTGATCGACGATCTCTCCTTCAAGCTGCCGCCCGGCGGCATCGTCGGCATCATCGGCCCTAACGGGGCCGGCAAGACGACATTGTTCCGTATGCTGACGGGTCAGGAGACGCCGGACTCGGGCAAGATCGTCATCGGCGACAGCGTGCAGCTTGGCTACGTCGACCAATCGCGCGATTCGCTCGATCCCGACAAGACGGTGTGGCAGGAAATCACCGGCGGCAACGACGTGCTTTACTTAGGCAAGCGCGAGATGAACTCCCGCGCCTACACCGGCGCCTTCAACTTCAAGGGCGGCGACCAGCAGCAGAAGGTGGGCACGTTGTCGGGCGGCCAGAGGAACCGCGTGCATCTCGCCAAGATGCTGAAAAGCGGCGCCAACGTTTTGTTGTTGGACGAACCCACCAACGACCTCGACACCGAAACCTTGGCCGCCCTCGAAGAAGCACTGGAAAACTTCGCCGGCTGCGCCATCATCATCAGCCACGACCGCATGTTTTTGGACCGGCTGGCGACGCACATCCTGGCCTTCGAAGGCGACAGCCATGTGGAATGGTTCGAGGGCAATTTCCAGGATTACGAGGAAGATAAGAAGCGGCGGCTGGGTGAGGATTCGGTGATGCCAAGGCGGATCAAGTACAAGCAGTTTGCGAGGTGAGGGGAACGTCTCCGTTAGGAATGCCCATCAGTCCTCTCATATTTTGAGGCGCTGATATTTTTCTTTTCCAGATGCTATATTTGTGACATTTTAGCAACTCAGCGCCGCAACGTCAGACATGCTCGTCCGGCTTGATGATTGATGAACTGCGGCTTGACTTATGGGAAAATGCGCCGTGCCGAGCCATCAAGATGCTTTTCTCAGTTATACTCGACTCGACAATGAGTTTTTCGGGGGAGCGATAACATCTCTTAGAAAATTTCTGGAACTAGGCGTTCAGGTGGTAACCGGAAACAGGAATTTTAGTATTTTTCAGGATGTCGACGGCATTGAATTTGGGCAAAACTGGCAAAAGCAGCTTGATCAAGCGATTTCGGGCACGAGGTTCTTGATTCCCATTATCACACCGCTTTTCTTTCAAAGCGGCGCGTGCCGGAATGAACTCGAAAAATTCATCGCGCACGAAAGGGAACGCGGCCGCGACGATCTTATCCTCCCAGTCTATTTTGTTACCACACCGCTCCTCGAAAGCTCAGATTTTCTCAAGAAGGATTTGCTCGCATCTGAAATAAGTGATCGGCAGCGTTATGATTGGCGTTCACGCGCGGACTTGCCAATAAACGACCCGCTTGTCAGGAGCTCAATCAGAGAATTGTCTGAGAAGATCGCCGCAGCTATTTCCCGTACGCAGCCCATTTGGCCAGAAGCTGTTCACGGTCATTTTGAAAAAGAGGAGGCACTTCGAGCGGCCTCGGAAGCCGTGAAGTTGCAGGAAAGCCCGAGGGGAACCGTTAAGAAATCGAAGAAGATTCTCTGGGTTGATGACAGGCCCGACAATAATGCTTTCGAGCGTAAGGCGATGGAGGAATACAATATTGTATTCACTCTCGCTCTCTCAACCAAGGATGCATTGGAAAAGCTGGGAGAAAGCCACTTCGATGCTATTATCAGCGACATGGGCCGACCGCCCGATCCTCGTGCGGGATACACGTTGCTCGGTGCCGTTAGGTCCAATGGGAGCCATAACCCTTTTTTGATCTATGCGGGATCGGATTCTCCCAAACACCTCAGCGAGGCCCTCAGCCGAGGTGCGCAAGGTTCAACCAACAAGCCGGCGGTGTTGATTACAAATGTGCTTGAAGCAATCGGTGTATAGTTTGCAGCCGGAATTGCCGCGGCATGAGCAGACTTGTTTTGCACTTGGTCCTTGCTTGAGCCGGTCATGAAACACGAACAATGTCGGCTTTGAACGTACTGTCATGCTGCCTCACCACAATCTCCACATCCTGCCCAAGCGCCACGCGAAACCGCATCAGCCTTTCGACGGAAAACTGCCGGAAATCGCCGCGTAGCATTTTGGAAATGTCGGATTGCCTGATGCTGAAGAGTTCGGCGGCTTCGACCTGTTTCAATCCGCGCTCGCGCAGCAAGGCATCGATCTTCGTGACCAGCTTGGCCTTGACCATGTGTTCATCGGCATTCGGCAGGCCGATGTCCGCAAACACGTTGCCGCTGCTTGGCGAGATGCCGATATTCGCTTTCATCATTCCGGCGCCCTGCCGCCCCAACCTCGTATGGCCCCGTTGAGATCGCATCGTATCACGCCGGGTTGGCGCGTTTCAATTTCTGTCAATCCGGCGAAAGTGGCTGGGAAGAAATTGGAATCTTTGCCGATTTGATCCAGTAGAAGCTGGATGCCAGCCTGCGCTGGCATGACGGAGTTGGGGGGAGGGGGATATCGATTTTCCACGCTCTTTCCGTCACCCCAGCGAAAGCTGGGGGCCCGCTTTTTCCGGCGCGTCGCCACACTCATGCGACAGAGACGGGGCCATGAAAAAGGTTCGCCTGGATCATCTCGGGCGCCAACGCCCCCCACCAGTTCGGCCAGTTCCTCGAATGCCGCCGCATCGACGACGAGGCCGGGGATGCCGGACCGCGAGACGAATGCGCCCGCCTCGGCATCCCATTAGGCTGTGACGATGAAGGGCTTGGACAAGCACTGCCGCTTATCAACATTTCCGGGTGGAGGCAAACGCCCAGGAAACCCAAACATAGAATCGCCATATTCCGAACCATTCTGCCTACCCCATGCAAATCAGCCGCAGACATCTGCTTTCATCGCTCGTCGCCGCACTGGTCCTTCCCTCAGCGCGAGCCGCAGCCGGCTCCGAACTCTTTCCAGTCTTCGCTTCCGATGCCCAGCTGGTGCCCTATCGCTTCCGGCGGCGCGAAGTCGACTACGACACTGCGGAACCTGCCGGCACCATCATCGTCGACAGTGCCAAGCGCTATCTTTACTTTGTCCTGGGTGATGGCCGGGCCATCCGTTACGGCGTGGGCGTCGGCGACAAGGACGCGGCCTGGGCTGGGACCGCAACCATCCAGCGAAAGACCAAATGGCCGACCTGGACACCGACGCCTGAGCAACGGGCCAAGCACAAGATCTATGCGAAATGGGCCAACGGCATGCCGGGCAGTTCCACCAATCCGCTGGGTGCGCGGGCCCTCTATCTCTTCCAGAATGGCGCCGACACGCTGTACC
>JANPCA010000635.1:0-2630 GCA_031430715.1 Hyphomicrobiales bacterium
TGGCCGCTCACCGCAATCTTGTTTTGACGCAAGTCCCGGCATTGCAGATGCGCGGGCTATCGACCGTCTGCTCGGCCTCGCCTCCGATCCGTTGCTGCCTGAAGGCGCCATGGCGCGGCTGTTGCAACGCATTGATAAGCACCGCCCGGCTGACGTCATCCCCTTCCGGCCAAGAGCCATCCGGCGGACCAGTTTCATCCGCTATGCCGCGGCCCTGCCGCTGGCCGCCTCCCTGGCGCTCGGCATCTATCTCGGGGCCATCGGTTCGCTCGATGCGCTGCTGCCCGCGGCGGTGACGGGCGATGTCGCCGCGACCGATGATGCACCCGACGATCTGGGCGGAGTAGGCGAGGCGGACGCCTATGCCGAGGAGAACGTGACGTGACGGACATCACGCCCGAAACGCCGAAGCCGGGGTTTCCCTGGGCGAAGACGCTGCTCATCGCCTCGCTGGCGCTGAACCTGCTTCTGGTTGGCGGCGCCGCCTCGCGCTTCTTCATGCACGAGCGCATGGAGCGCATGTCCGGCGTGAGCCAGATGCAACTGGTGCCGCGCCGCTTCTTCGGCGATCTCGGCCACGACCGGCGCACCGAGCTGCTGGGCGTCTTCAAGGACTTCCGCGGCGAGTTCCGCGACGGACGCCGCGCCGCGCGCGATCAGGCCACAAAGCTTGCCGCCGCCCTCGAAACCGTGCCCTATGATGCAACAGCTGTCGAGTCCGTGGTCGGCAATTTCTCGAAAAGCAGTTCCGACCTCATCGGTCTCGGCGGCCGCGCGGCCCTCACCTTCATTGCCAAACTCACACCCGACGAGCGCCTGCTGCTAGCCAAGCACATCCGCCAGCGCGAAGCCGGCGGCAAGCACAAGGCCGGCAAGCCAGACGGTGACGGGGACTGATCAGGCAGGCGCCCGATCAGGCAACCTGACGCAGACCATGGTGCCCTTGCCCACCACGCTCTCGATCGACAGCGTGCCGCCGTGCAATTCCACCAGCGACTTCGAGATGGCAAGCCCCAGACCCGAGCCGCCCTTGCTTTTGGTGAACTGGTTCTCGACCTGCTCGAAGGGCCGCCCCAGTTTCTCGATATCGCGGGCCGGAATGCCGATGCCGGTGTCGCGGATGCCGACCGACATCATGCCGTTGTCGAGGCGGGCCGAGACCGTCACGTGGCCGCCCTCGGGGGTGAACTTGACGGCGTTCGACAGGAGATTGATGATCACCTGCTTGACGGCGCGTTTGTCGGCGCGGATCGAGAGTGCGGCGTCGATGTCGCGCGCCACCGTCACCCGGCCCTCATAGGCGCGCGGACCCACCAGCCGCATAACCTCGTCGAGCAGCACGTCGAGGACGATGTTCTCCTGCTCAAGCTGCAGCCGCCCCGCCTCGATCTTCGACATGTCGAGAATGTCGTTGATGACATCGAGCAGGAATTGCCCGCTGCGGTGAATATCGCGCGAATACTCGGCGTATTTATCAGAGCCGATCGGCCCGAACATCTGCGCCTGCATGATTTCGCTGAAGCCGATGATGGCGTTGAGCGGGGTTCTGAGTTCATGACTCATGTTGGCGAGGAATTCCGACTTGGAGCGGTTGGCCGCCTCGGCGCGGGTCTTCTCGCGGGCATATTTGTCGGCGAGTTCGGCCAGCCGCTGGGCCTGCTGGTCGGCGAGGAGGCGCTCCTTCTGCAGGTCGCGCACCGTCATCATCAGTTCGCGCTCGTTGAGCAGGAGGCGTTCCTCCTGCTTCTTGAGTTCGGTGATATCGGTGCCGACCGACACGAAGCCGCCATCCTTGGTGCGCCGTTCGTTGATCTGCAGCCAGCGCCGGTCGGCCAACTGCACTTCCGAGGATCGCCCTTCCGTGCCATCGCCCTTTGGCAAGCCGATGCGCTTGCGGATGGCCGGCTCCTTGGCCGAACGCACCAGATCCTCATAGGCCGTGCCTGGCGCGCAGACGGAAGCGGGCAGCGAGTGAAATTGCTGATACTTGGAATTGCACAAGACCAGCCGGTTGTCGGCATCCCACAAGACGAAGGCCTCTGAAATATTCTCGACCGCGTCCATGAGGCGGAGTTCGGCTTCCTTGTTGAGGATGTCGGCCAGCTTCTGCTGCGAAATGTCGAAGACGATTCCGATCAGGTGCGGCTCGTCCTCGTTGTCGCCGGGTGCGAGTGCCGCGCGCGCCCTAAGCCACACCCAATGGCCATCCTCGTGGCGCATGCGGAACTCGCGGTCGAACGAGGTGATCTGCCCCATCAGCAGGCCCTCGACGGCGGTCTCGAGCTGGCTGTCGTCGGGATGGATGCGGGTGGCGATTTCGGCGAAGCTCAGGAAATCGCCCTTGACCGCCATGCCGAGAATTTCGAACATCGAACGCGACCAGAAGATGATGCCCTTGGCCACGTCCCAGTCCCACATGCCGCATTGGCCGCGGTCCAGCGCCTTGTCGAGGCGCGCCGTGGCAACGCCCAGGATGGTGTCGGCTTCCGAGGCCTTGGCCGCCTGCCAGTGGAAAGCGGCACCCAGCAGCATGAGCACCAGGAGGGTCACGGTGAAGAGCGTGGTGAGGCGGGTGACGCTGAGGCGCCAGGCGGCCAGCACATCGAGCTTGCGCTGGAATACGACAAGAC
>JANPCA010000636.1:0-5859 GCA_031430715.1 Hyphomicrobiales bacterium
ACTGACGGCGCAAGCCCTCGACCTGCTAGCGCCGCATGTCAGGCCGGGCGTCACGACCGATGAACTCGACCGGATGATCGTGGAGTTCGCGCGCGATCACCATGCCATCCCGGCGCCGCTCAATTATCGCGGCTATCCGAAAGCAATCTGCACCTCGATCAATCACGTAGTCTGCCACGGCATCCCCAACGACAAACCCTTGCGCGATGGCGACATCGTCAACATCGATGTGACATTGATCGTCGACGGCTGGCATGGCGATTCGAGCCGCATGTACAATGTGGGCGAGGTCAACCGCAAGGCCGAGCGCCTCGTCGAAGTGACCTACGAGTGCCTGATGCGCGGCATCGCCATGGTCAAGCCCGGCGCGCACTTGGGCGACATCGGCCATGCCATCCAGTCCCATGCCGAGGCCGAACGCTGCTCGGTGGTGCGTGATTTCTGCGGCCATGGACTGGGCCGCGTCTTCCACGACCAC
The DNA here is from genome assembly GCA_031430715.1 of Hyphomicrobiales bacterium. Taxonomy (GTDB): domain Bacteria; phylum Pseudomonadota; class Alphaproteobacteria; order Rhizobiales; family Aestuariivirgaceae; genus Aestuariivirga. The sequence goes on from JANPCA010000636.1 coordinate 479, forward strand.
CCCAACGTGCTGCACTATGGCCGCATGGGCGACGGTGTGGAACTGAAATCCGGCATGTTCTTCACGATCGAGCCAATGATCAATTTGGGCCGCCCGCATGTCAAAATCCTTGGCGACGGCTGGACGGCCGTCACCAGGGACCGCTCGCTCTCCGCCCAGTTCGAACATACGGTGGGCGTCACCACGGCGGGCGCCGAAATCTTCACGCTGTCGCCCAAGGGCCTGCACCACCCGCCCAATCAGGCCTGAACCATGGCGGGCTTCGACGATGCGGGCGTCAAGATCCAGCCGCATTTTCTGGGCCACCGCGAGCGCTTGAAAGACCGCTTCGCCAATGGCGGGCCGGATGCCGTGCCGGACTACGAGCTCCTCGAGATGGTGCTATACCGCGCCATCCGCCGCGGCGACACCAAGCCCATCGCCAAGCAGTTGCTGGCCCGTTTCGGCACCTTCGCGGAAGTGCTCAGTGCTGAACCCGAACGCCTCATGGAGGTGAAAGGGGTGGGCGAGGCGGTCGCAACCGAAATCAAGATTGTCCACGCCGCGGCACTCCGCCTGCTGCGCGGCCAGGTCATCAACCGGCCGCTCCTCAATACATGGAACGCCATTATCGAATATATCCGCGCCGCCATGGCCTTCGATGATATCGAGCGCTTCCGCGTGCTGTTCCTGGATAAGAAGAACCAGTTGATCGCCGATGAGGTGCAGCAGGAAGGCACCGTCGACTTTACCCCGGTCTACCCGCGCGAAGTGGTGAAGCGGGCCCTTGAACTGGGCGCCACGGCGATCGTCCTCGTCCACAATCACCCGTCCGGCGATCCGACACCTTCCATGGCCGATATCGATATGACCAGGAAGGTGCTCGACGCCGGCCAGCGCCTCAACGTGGCGGTGCATGACCACATCATCGTCGGCCGCAAGGGCCATTTCGGCTTCAGGGCGAACGGCCTGATCTGAAATCGTCGAGCGCCTCGGGCGTATCGATGTCGGTCAAGACGGCGGCATCGGGCATTGAAACCTCGACCAGTTCATCCACATACCGGTCGAACAGCGCGCGGGCGCCGCGGTCGCCTTTGAGCTGTTTCAGCGCCTCGAAATGCTGCCTGCCCCACAACACCGGATTGCCGCGCTCGGCGCCGTGCACCGGCACGCAGATCGAGCGGTGTTCCGCCGGGTTGAAGGCCGCCACCAGCCGGCCAATCACCTGCGCGTCGACCAGCGGCATGTCGCCCAGGCAGATGACGGCGGCATCGGTTTCGGGCGGCAGCGCCTCAAGGCCGCGCTTCAACGACGTCGACAGGCCGTGGGCGAAATCCGGATTGTGGACGAACCGCACGGCCAGGCCCCTGAGCGCCCGGCCCACATGATCGGCATCGCATCCCGTCACCACGATGATCGAATCGGCGGCACCTGCGATCGCCATCAAGGTCCTGCGCACCATTGGCAGGCCGCTCACATCGGCCAGCAGCTTGTTGCTGCCCATGCGCGTGGATTGCCCCGCCGCCAGCACAATTCCAACGACGCGCGGTGCCCGCTGCACCGTGGATTTGCCCTCGCGCGGGGAGGGCCTGGTCGGAATTTCGGCGAGCAGGCCCCCTGCCCCCATGTCCATGATGTCTTGAGCGCTCACCGGCACATCGGCCATCACCCGCGCCAGCACCCAGTCGAAACCGTTGAGTTTGGGCGAGCGCGCACAGGAGGGAACGCCGATCACCGGTACAGCACCCAGGCGCCCATACATCATCAGGTTGCCGGGATCGACCGGCATGCCGAGATGGATCACAGCGCCGCCGGCGGCGGCCAGCGCCGATGGAATGACATCGCCGCGATCGACGATGGCCGAGGCGCCGAAGAGGAGGACAAGTTCACAATCCTGCGCGATCTGCAGCGCGGCGGCCTCCTTCACGGCCTCGATTGTGTGCGCGACAACGGCGATTGAAACGAGTTCGCCGCCCAATTCGCCGATGCGTTCGCGCATCGCCGCTTCCGATTTGGAAATGATGGACGGCTTGGTCTGCGGCAGACGGGTGATGACCAGCCCGACGCGCTTCGGAACGAAGGCTTCGACCCGGATCAGCGGTTCATTGCCGATGATGGCCATGGCCTCGTCAAAGACGGCGCGCGGCACGGCAAAGGGAATGACCTTGACCGTCGCCACCATCTCGCGGGGTTGGACGATGGCGAAGGGTGCCACGGTTGCCAGCGTCAGGCTTTCGTGAAGGTGATTGATGGCCTTGACCCGGTCCGTGTCGATGACGGCCAGTCCCCGGCTCGCGGCATGAAGATTGGCGCGTCCGGTGAACGGCGCCTGGGCAATCGCGGCCTTGCCGGCAATGGCCTTGGCGACCCGCGATGCCGCGGCATCCTCCGGGATATCGTCCGCCTCGAGCCGCGCCGCGAAGACCGTGGCGGCGCCGGACTCCGCAAGTGCCGCCACATCCGCTTTCGTCAGTACACGTCCTTTCTTGAACAGCCCGCCGCCGGTCTTGACCGAATGCGCCAGGATGGCGCCTTCGGCCTCGGCAACGGGCATCGCGCCGAAGATCATGTCATTGACCCAGCCGCAGAGCCCGGATCATTTCCGCCATGATCGAGATGGCGATCTCGGGCGCCCCCTTGGCGCCGATGGCAAGACCGATGGGGCCATGGATGCGGGCGATCTGGGCCTCGGTGAATCCGGCGTCCTTCAATCGTGCAGCGCGCGAGCTTTGAGTCTTCTTCGATCCAAGCGCGCCGATGTAGAACAGGTCGGAATTGAGCGCCGCGAACAGTGCCGGATCGTCGATCTTCGGATCATGGGTCAAGGCAATCATCGCGGTGCGCGGATCGAGGCCGATCCGCGGCAGCACCTCATCGGGCCACTCGGCATGAAGCTGGATGTCGGGAAAGCGCGCCCCCGTGGCGAAGGCGCCGCGCGGATCGATGACCGTCACATCATAGCCTGCCTGTTGCGCAATGGGGATCCCCCCTTGCGCGATATGGACGGCCCCGATGATGACGAGCCGCAAGGGCGGATTGTGGATGTTGATGTACTGGCCCTCATGGGTGCCCGACTGGTCGAAGCGGAAGGCCTCATCCAGATGCTCCGCCAACGGATCATCCTGCGCCGCGCCCCGCGCAACAATGCGCTGCGCCCCCGAGGCCAGATCGGTAATGAGCGCCACCGCCCGCCGTCCGGCCCGCGCGGCGAGGAGTTGATCGAGGGTCTCACGTTTCATGTTGCCAACCCCAATACACCTCTCCCGATGGGAGAAGGGAACATTACCTCACCGGCTCCACATAGACCCCGATCCTGCCGCCGCAGGCCAGGCCCACTTTCCAGGCCGTCTCGTCGGCCACGCCGAAGTTCAGCAGCTTCGGCGTTCCGGACCCGATCACATCGATGGCCTCGGTAACGACCGCCCCTTCCACACAGCCGCCCGACACCGAGCCGATGAAATTGCCCTCGGCATCGATCACCAACTGACTGCCGATGGGTTGCGGCGCCGAGCCCCAGGTCTCGACGACCGTGGCAATGGCGATGCGGCGTCCGGCCTTGAGCCAGGAGGAAGCCTGTTCGAGGATGGTATGATCCGATGCGGCCATGATGACCTCCCTCAAGCCTGTTTCATCCACTTCCGCGGATCATGCGCCGCCGATGGCGCCCCGGCAAGCGCGGCGCTCAGGTCGCGCAGGGCCTCGAGGGAATGCACGGCGCGGAATTCATCGACATGGGGCATGATGGCCTTGACCCCACCGGCCAGTGCCTTGAAGCCATCGAAACGCAGCAGCGGATTGAGCCAGACGATGCGCTTGCTCTGGCGCCTGAGCCGCTCCATCTCGTGGGCCAGAAGTTCGGTTCCCTCGCGGTCGAGGCCGTCGGTCATCAGCAGAATGTGGGCTCCTTGCGTCAGCACACGCCTGGCCCATTTGTAGTTGAAGTCCTTGAGCGAAGTGCCGATGCGCGTGCCGCCGGACCAATCCTTGACCGCGCCCGACACCTTGGCCATCGCCTCGTCGATATCGCGGCGCTTCAATTCGCGGGTGATGTTGGTAAGCCTGGTTCCGAACAGGAAAACGCTGACGCGGTCACGGTCGTTGCTCAACGCATGCAGGAAATGCAGGAACATGCGTGAATAGTTGGAACACGAGCCGGAGATATCGCAGAGCACCACCAGCGGCGGTTCGTGCCACTGCTTGCGGCGGCGTTCGAGATCGATGAAATGGCCCCCTGCCCGCAGGGAGCCTTTCAGCGTGCGGCGCATGTCGATGGCGGGGCCCTTGATCGCCCGCTCGTAGCGCCTGGTCATCACTTCGCGGCGATGCAGTCTGAGGCGCGCGATGGCCTGTTTCGCCTGGGCCTGTTCGGCCAGCGTCATCTGCTCGAAATCCTTGCGGCGCAGCACCTCGTCGGCGGATGCCGTGAAACTGGCATCGACTTCGATATCGTCTTTCCTCTGGCGCTGCTGGCTTGGCACCTCGCGGCTGTCGAACATCGCCTCGGCAAGCCGCCGGAATCCCGCCTGCTTGGCCTTCTCGCCCGTATCGCGCGCCACCTGGTGGAAGAACAGCTGCATCAGCTGCTCCAGCATCTTGGGCTTCTTCCAGAACACGTGGAAAGCCTGATCGAAAACCTCGCGCTGGTCGCGGCGTTTGATGAAGACGGCATGCAGCGTCCAGTAGAAATCATCCCGCGTGCGGAGCGAGCCGCACTGGGCCGCATCGAGGGCATCGAGCACCGTCCCAGGCCCCACCGGAATGCCGGCCTCGCGCAGCACACGGGCAAAATGCATGATGTTCTCGGCAAGCTTGCCCGAGAGGGGTGCCAGGTTCTGGTTGGCAGGTGAAAGCAACTACACTGCTCCCATGGTCCTGATCTCATCCCTGATCTGGTCGAGGATGCGTTTGGCCTCGGTGCCCTGCATGCGCGAGATGTCATCCTGGTATTTGAGCAGCACGCCCAGCGTATCGTTGACCATCTGGGGATCAAGCGTGAGCGAATCAAGCTCGTGCAGGGCGCTCACCCAGTCGAGCGTCTCGGCAACGCCTGGTGCCTTGTAGAGTTCACCGCCACGCAGCGCCTGGACGAACAGCACGACCTCCCGCGCCAATGCGGCTGACGCCTTCGGCCTCCGTGTACGGACGATTTCCAGTTCGCGCGCCGCATCGGGGTATCCCACCCAATGATAAAGGCAGCGCCGCTTCAGCGCGTCATGAACCTCGCGGGTGCGATTCGACGTGATGATGACGATGGGCGGTTCCTCCGCCTTGATGGTGCCGAGTTCCGGGATGGTCACCTGGAAATCCGAAAGCACTTCCAGAAGGAAGGCCTCGAAGGCTTCATCCGTCCGGTCGAGCTCGTCGATCAACAGCACCGGCGCCTGGCCCTTGGGTGCCTCCAG
>JANPCA010000637.1:0-34746 GCA_031430715.1 Hyphomicrobiales bacterium
AGCTCGGCGACAGTCAAATCCAACCGCGTCACCGCTATCGTCATGGCAAACCTCCAGAGCGAATCAACCACCCCAGAGAATCATCACAGCTCGACAATCCAATATCACGATTGAGTCAGTTCATCTGACGGTTGGTATGAGATCACGGTGAAGGAATTTGGCCTGGTGTTGCGTTTGCCCGGCGACGTGCTGTTCGATTTCGACCGCGACTGGCTGCATTATGAGGCAGAGCAGCGGGTGAGCGATGCCATGGACTATATCAACAAACTGCCGGTCACCTACAAGCGCCTGCAGGTCGAAGGCCATACCGACAGCAAGGAAAAGGTTCCCGGCTACAACATGGATCTGTCGCGGCGGCGGGCCAGGACCGTCACCGACTATTTCATCAAGTACAAACACGGCCGCATTCATGATCTTAAAATCGAGCCGCCGGCCGGCCTTGGCGCCACCCAGCCTTTCGCACCCAATAGCGGGCCGGGCGGCGCCGATAATCCGGCGGGACGCGAGAAGAACCGCCGCGTGGAGATCATTCTTTATCATAAGTGAGGATAAGCCGGCGGCCGGCTATTTTTTCGGCCGCCGTTGGCGGATCGCGGTTGAACTCTCGGGGCGCAACGGCATGGGAATGAAAGCCCAGGCCGGCGGCGCCATGGTCACCAGTTGCGCTGCCTGGTGGGTTGGCACCTGGGCTGTGGCGAAGCGCGTGGCGGCGGGGCTGCCCAGGGCGCGGAGCGAATAGCCGGGACGCGCCAGAACGGCGAGCGGCAGTGCCGCCGGGATGTCGAGCCAGTTATGCCAGCGGTGCAGATTGGCGAAACTATCGGCGCCCATGATCCAGACGAAACGGCCACGTCTCAGCACGGGACTGAGGCGGTCCAGGGCCTGGGCCGTGGTGCGCGATCCCAGCTGTTGCTCAAGATCGCTGACGATGAAGCGCGGGTGCCGGGCGATCCCGGCGGTGAATTGAAGCCGTGCGGAATATTCGCCGGTCTCGCGTGGATCCTTCAGCGGATTCTGCGGCGACACCAGCCACCACACCCAATCGAGCCGCAGCTTCTTCAAGGCATAAAGCGCCACCATCTCATGGCCGCGATGGGCCGGATTGAACGACCCGCCGAACAGCCCGATACGCTGGCCGGCGCCGAAGGGGGGCGGGTGGATCATTGCCTCCCTCTCCCGTCGGGAGAAGGTGGGGCCCATGCGGTACGCATGGGAGGCTGAGGGGATCGGGCGCAAGAGATCGAACGCCGCAGCCCCTCATCTTCCCATCGCGTGCCGCGATGGGCCCCTTCTTCTCCCTGTGGGAGAAGATAAAAAATCACGCCCGCACCTGCCCGCTTCCACGCACCTGATATTTGAATGTCGTCAGCTGCTCCAGCCCCACCGGCCCCCGGGCAAGCAGTTTCCCCGTCGCAATACCGATCTCCGCGCCGAAGCCGAATTCGCCGCCGTCGGCGAATTGCGTCGAGGCATTGTGCAGGACGATGGCGCTGTCGAGTTCCTTCAGGAACCGGTCGGCGGTGGCCTGGTCCCCGGTGACGATCGAATCGGTGTGCTGGGAACCATAACGCGCGATGTGGTCCATCGCCTCGCCGACGCCATCGACGACGCGCATGGAGACGATGGCGTCGAGGTATTCCGTTGACCAGTCGGCTTCAGCCGCGGGCTTGACTTGTGGATCGGCGGCTTGCGTTTCGGCATCGCCCCGCACCTCGCATCCGGCATCGATCAGTGTACGGATCACCGGCCTCAGATTCGCCCCCGCCGCGGCGCGGTCGATGAGGATGGTTTCGGCCGACCCGCAGATGCCGGTGCGCCGCATCTTGGCGTTGAGCACGATGGCCTTGGCCATTTCGGTGTCGGCGGCCTTGTCGACATAGACATGGCAGATGCCTTCGAGATGGCTGAACACCGGCACGCGGGCTTCGGCTTGCACGCGCGCCACCAGATTCTTGCCGCCCCTCGGCACGATCAAGTCAATGGTGCCGCCAAGACCTTCGAGCATCAGCCCCACGCATTCGCGCTCGGCATTGGGCACCATCTGGATCGCCGTTCGCGGCAGGCCCGCTTGATCGAGCCCGCGTTGCAGGCAGGCGATGATGGCGGCGGATGAATGATAGCTATCGGAGCCGCCGCGCAGGATCGCCGCATTGCCGGACTTCATGCACAGGCCCCCGGCATCGGCCGTCACATTGGGGCGGCTCTCGTAAATGATGCCGATGACACCGATCGGAACCCGCACGCGCGAGATTTCCAACCCGTTGGGACGCACCCATTGCGACATGACCTCGCCCACCGGATCGGGGAGTGCCGCCATGTCCTCAAGCCCCTGGGCCATCGACTCGATGCGGGCCTCGTTGAGGGTCAGGCGATCTACAAAGCTCGCCTTCAAGTCCTTGGCCTTGGCACTCTCAAGGTCGCGGCGGTTCTCGAGCGCGATGTCGGCGGCGCTGCGCCGGATTTTCGCGGCCATGGCGTGAAGCGCCTGGTTCTTCTGCTCGGTTGATGCGAGCGCCAGCTGGCGGGTGGCAAGCCGTGCCGCCTGGCCCAGCGTCTGCATCATCGCGGCATTGGAAAGGGGACCGTTCATGCGCGTTCTCCGGCAAGCAAAACCATATCGTCACGGTGAATCAGTTCGTCACGGCCGCGAAAGCCCAAAACCTTCTCGATGTCGCCGGACTTCAATCCGAGGATGCGCGCCGCGTCAGTGGCATCGTAAGCGGAGAGCCCACGGGCGATCTCGCGGCCCTTCATTGTCAGTATACTGACGGTATCGCCGCGGGTGAAGCTGCCCTCGACGCGCCTGACGCCGGCCGGCAGCAGACTCTTGCCTTTTGCCAATGCGGCGGCGGCACCTTCATCGACCACCAGATGACCGATGGGTTGGAGCGTTCCGGCGATCCAGCGTTTCCGCGATTGAAGTGCGGAAGCCTCCGCCACGAACCAGGTGCAGCGTTCGCCATCGAGAATGCGCTTCAGGGGATTGAGGGCATGGCCCGAGGCGATGACCATGTTGCAGCCGGCCCCCAGGGCGATCTTTCCCGCCTCGATCTTGGTGATCATGCCGCCCGAGCCGACCCCCGACACAGGTCTTCCCGCCATGGCCTCGATCTCGGGCGTGATCGCCGCGACGCGCGGGATGAAGACCGAGTCTTTCTTGCCGGGCGGTGCCGTATAGAGTCCGTCGATATCGGACAACAGCACCAGGCAATCGGCCGACATCATCGAGGCGACGCGCGCCGCCAGCCGGTCGTTGTCGCCATAGCGGATTTCAGAAGTGGCCACCGTGTCGTTCTCGATGATGACCGGCACGGCCTGCTGTTCGAGCAATGTGGACAGCGTCGCCCGGGCATTCAAGTAGCGGCGGCGTTCCTCGGTATCGGTCAGTGTCACCAGCACCTGGGCGGCCACAATATTCCGTGTCCGGAGCGCTTCGGACCAGGCCTGGGCCAGGGCGATCTGGCCGACGGCCGCCGCCGCCTGTTTCTGTTCGAGCCTCAGGTTTCCCTTCGGCAGGCCAAGGGTGCGGCGGCCCAAAGCGATAGCTCCCGAGGAGACGACGATGATCTCGGCGCCGCGCACCCGCGCATCGGCCAAATCATCGATCAGCGAGGCCAGCCATGAGGCCTTGATGGCGCCGGTCTTGGCGTCGACCAGGAGCGCCGAACCGATCTTGACGACCATGCGCTTTGCTTTGGACAATCCCGGTATCACGGGCGCCAGTCCTCCGTGGTGATGCCGTCACCGTCCTCCGTGCGCTTGAGGCGGCGCGAGCTGCCGATCACTTCGAGCAGCTTTTTCATGACGTCGCTCACACCCTTCTGGGTGGCGCCCGACATCAGCATGGGGACTTTGCGGATGCGCTTCTTGAATTCCGCGATCTTCTTGGTGATGTCGCCGTCGCTCATGAGGTCGATCTTGTTGAAGACGATGACCTCGGGCTTCTCGGCCAGTTCCGGTGAATAGGCTTTGAGCTCCTTGCGGATGGTGCGGTAGTCCTTGACCGGATCATCGCTGCTGACATCGATCAAATGCAGCAGCACGGCGCAGCGTTCGACATGCCCCAGGAATCGTGTGCCGAGCCCATGGCCTTCATGGGCGCCTTCGATCAAGCCGGGAATATCGGCCAACACGAAGCTCGCCGTGCCGATCTTCACCACACCCAATTGCGGATGCAGCGTGGTGAAGGGATAATCGGCGATCTTGGGCTTGGCCGCCGAGACGGCCGCCAGCAGCGTCGACTTGCCGGCGTTGGGCAGGCCCAACAGTCCGGCATCGGCGATGAGTTTGAGGCGCAGCCAGATCCAGCGCTCCTCGCCCGCCAAGCCCGGATTGGCATTGCGCGGGGCGCGGTTGGTTGATGATTTGAAATGATGATTGCCGAAGCCGCCGTTGCCGCCCCTGGCGATCCTTACTTTGTCGCCGACCTTGGGCAGGTCGGCGATCATCGTCTCGTTGTCTTCCTCGAAAATCTGCGTGCCGGCCGGCACCTTCATCAGGATGTCCTCGGCGTTGGCGCCAGCCCGCAGGCGGCCCATGCCATGGCCGCCGGTCGCCGCCTTGAAATGCTGCTGGTAGCGGTAATCGATCAGCGTGTTGAGGCCGTCGACGGCCTCGACCCAGATGTCGCCGCCGTTGCCGCCATCGCCACCGTCAGGCCCCCCCATTTCGATGAATTTCTCGCGCCGGAACGACACGGAGCCAGCACCACCGTCGCCGGAGCGCACATAAATCTTTGCCTGGTCGAGAAATTTCATGGGAGCGCCTTGTAACCTTTCAGGGGACTTGCGCCTAGCCCCACGTGTTTCTTGTGCAACAGCGAAGTGGCCATATTGCGTTGCAGCAATTTCCCCATATTGAGGACACATTCGGGCGGTTTATGGCGGCTCTTCACCCGAACATCGGTGGCCGCGTGGGGGTGAGTGCCGTCAATGCCGCACTCATCTTGCGTCCGCCTGTGCAACTGGAAAGGAACCACATGAAGAAAACACTGTTTGCAGGACTGCTCGGCGCATTTGTCCTGCTGGGCGCGCAGGCGATACCGGCCAAGGCCGGTTGTGGCGAAAGCGGAATTTGCGGGTCGCAGACCCACGCGTTCAAGAAGAAGATCCACAAGAAGGTGTCGGCCAGCCACCGCAAGACCACGCATCATGCCCATTCCGGCCACCGGCGTAAGGCGCAATCGCATCGCCGGGGCCGCGCTTTGGCGCCGGCCCAAGGGGGCCGCGTGGTGGCACTCATCAAGGCCATGGCGCCGCAACAGGGTGTTCCGGCATGGTTCGCGCTGCGCATCGCCAAGGTCGAGTCCAACTACAACCCGCATTTGCGCGGGCGGGCTGGCGAATATGGCGTGTTCCAGTTGAAATGCGCCACCGCCCGGGGCATCGGCTATCGCGGCAATTGTTCGGGCCTTCTCGACGCCCGCACCAATATCCGCTTCGGCATCAGGCATCTGGCGCTGGCCATGAAGTCGTCGCGCGGCAACTTGAAGCTGGCGGCCTCCAAACACAACGGCGGTCTCGGCCGCAAGACCATCGTCTACGGCTACGTGGCGAAGGTGTTCTGAATGCGGGCGGAAACGGAGGGTCATGGCCTCCGTTCCCTTGCACTTTGCCAGTCGTTGCGGCTGAGCGTCAGAAACATCACATCCACTTCAGCATTGTTGGCCACTGAGAATTCCTTGCCCAGGCCGGTTTCGGCAAAACCGAGGCCCAGCAGGATACGCCTCGACGCCGTGTTGCCGAGACCATAGTTTGCCGCCAGCGATGGTCCGTCCGGGTTGGTGAAATAGTGGCCGGTCATGGCGCGGGCCGCTTCACGGCCATAGCCCTTGCCCCAGCGAGGCTCTGCCAGCCAGTAGCCGATCTCGCATTCCTCGATGCTAATGACGCCGATCAGCCTGTCTTCAAGGGTGATGGCAAGGCGCAGCAGCTCCGCTCCGGCCTCGCGGGTCAGTTTCAGGAACTCCCGCGCATCGCCTTCGCCATAGGGAAAAGGAATACTGGCTGTCCACCGCGAGACGGCAAAATTACTCAGCCCACGGACGATATCCGCAATGTCGCGGTCTTCGGGAGGGCGGAGCACAAGCCTCGGCGTGGCGATGGTGATCATGTGGTCTAGCCCAAAAAGAAACGGAGAGGTGGAAGTCCACCTCTCCGCTCGATCTCGATGACCTGCCGGATCGGTGGACCCGGCGGTGGTAGAAAGAATCCGCCGGTTATTCCGCGGCCAGCGGCGGGACGACCGAAACGGTCTGCCGGTCGCCCTTGGTCTTGCGGAACAGGACCGTTCCCGACACCACGGCGAAGATCGTGTGGTCGCGGCCCAGCCCCACGCCGGTGCCCGGGTGAACCTTGGTGCCGCGCTGGCGGACGATGATGTTGCCCGGAATGACAGCCTCGCCGCCAAAGTGCTTGACGCCGAGACGGCGGCCCGCCGTATCGCGGCCGTTGCGGGATGAGCCGCCTGCTTTCTTATGAGCCATGGGTTAGTTCTCCTTATTCCTGATCCTTGGCGCGGGCCTTGTCGGACTTGGCGCGCGGCGGCTTGCCGTCGAGAAGTTCCTGGGCCTGCTCGATCCATTCCTCGCGGGCGAAGCGGCCCTTCTGTTTCAGGTGCTCCTCGGCGCGGGCCACGTCGTCAGGCGTCATGGCGGCGATCGCTGCGAAGCTGTTGAAGCCCAACTCGCGCAGGCCCTTCTCCATCTTGGGGCCGACGCCGCCAATCAGCGAAATGTCGTCCGAAGCGCTCTCTGCCGGCAGCGCGGCAAGGCTCGCCATGGCGGGTGCGGCAGACACTTCAGCGGGTGCCGCTTCGATGGCTTGGGGCGCGGAAGCCCTGGCGGCGGGCTTGACACCACCGGTCAGGATTTCGCGGATGGTCACCGAGGTATAATCCTGGCGGTGGCCGTTGCGGCGGCGGTAATGCTTGCGGCGGCGCTTCTTGAAGATGATGATGTGCGGCCCACGGTCCTGGGAGGCGATTTCGCCGACCACCGTGGCGCCCGCCAAATAGGGAGCACCTATATCAACCGCGGCGCCATTGGCCACCATCAGCACATCGGTGAAATGCACCGTGTCGCCGGGGTTACCCAGCAACTTCTCGATCTGGATTTTCTCGTCGGCGGCAACACGGTATTGCTTGCCGCCGGTCTTGATGACTGCGTACATGTCTTTCTTCCTTTTTATCCCCCGCGTCCTGTGGCGCCGCTGAAAACGCGTTTGATCAGCGGACTTCAAGTGCCTGATGTCTCAGGCGCTTCGGCGTTGCCTCGAACAGCGCAAAACGCGCGACGGGTCGAAGCCCTCCGCGCGGATGACGGGGAATTAGGCGAAACGGACCGCCGAGTCAAGGATTTGGGCTTCACCTTAATCACGGCTCGCGGCGTCCTGGCGTTCGGACCACAGACTCATCAACTCATAGTCGCTCAGGGATTGGACATGGGACGCATCCGCGCCAACGGCCGACAGGGCCTCCAGTAGTCTCTCGCGCACGCCCGGCACGGGGGCCAGCAGGTCGGCCATGGAGCGGTAGTCGCCAGGCTGTTCATGCCCCAGGTCTTCGGCCAGGCTTTGGCCCAAGCGCTGCTCCATCCAGGCGATATCGGCGGCATTGGCGGCCAGGACCGGGCGCACCAGGTCCGGCGAGATGCGGAATTTTGTGGCGTCGAGATCGGCGAGAATGGCAAGCGCGCCCTTGCGGCCGGGCAAGGGCGGCAGGCCCAGTTCGTGGCGCATCCTCCGGTATTGGAACAGGGAATAGAGAACGGCCTTCGGCCGCGACTCGTTCTTCTTGGAATTCACGATATGGGCGGGATCGATGCCGAGATGCTGGCAGAAATCCGCCACCACGTCCTGGTTCTTCAACTCCTTGGGCACGAATTTCAGAAACCTGACATGGTCCGCGCCGAAAGCCGCATCGAATTTCTCGAAGCGCGCCCGGTAATGGGGATAGAACTTCGCGACATCGATATCGCCCTCGGCATCCTCGTTCAGGCGCTGCTGCATGGAACTGCTCATGAAGGCTCCGGGCGGGCGGACATAGGCCACGGCCTCGACGGAGCAATCCTCGCCCGCGAAGAAATCCCGGACCGCTACCACTTCCTCGGCGCTAAAGAGCGAAATGCCTTCGCCCGAGACGATCAGCGTCCGGTCTCCCGCATCGGCGATGGCAATGCGCAGTTTTCGCTGCGCAAAGCGGGCCATCTTGCCGATTTTCTCGGCCCGGCGTCCGCTCTTGCGGTGAAAGCGGTAGTTTTCCGGTGTTGCTGAGAACATGCGGATGAAGGGAACGCTGTGATTACCTTTGCCGCCGATTTGCGCATAAAGAAACGTCCCGTCATCCAGTTCCTTGAGGCTCTGCTGGATGGATGACGATCCGGTCTTGTGCATTCCGGCATGAATGATGCATTTCGCCATGACGCACTCCTAACTCCGGGTTTCAAATCTCAATTGGCGGTGCAAGCGCCGATGCTTGCAATTGGATATTTGTCAGAACGCATGGATACCTGGCGTGACCGCAACGCCGACTTCGTGGTCAACCCCGGCCACGCCGCCGCCCTCTCCCCTCGCGGGACCGGTACCGGCGGTAGTGGCCTGCCCAGCGGCTCATCAGCTGATAAAGATCGAGGCTTTCATCGCCTGGCAGGCCGCCATCCAATTCCCGGAGCCTGGCGGTGAATCTTTCCCGGGCACCCGGCAAGGGCTCGAGCAGATCGGCTTCGCCGCGGAAGTCGCCGGGAGCCTCCTGACCCAGATCTTCCGCCAGGCTTTCGCCCAGCCGCCGTTCCATCCAGGCGGTATCCGCGGCGTTGGCATCGAGAATGGGCCGCACCAGGTCCGGCGAGATGCGGAATTTCGAACGGTCGAGATCGGCGAGGAAGTCCCACGCGTCAGGGTCGCCAATCTTGAGCCGCGGCAAACCCAGGCTGTCCTGCATTTTCTTGTATTGATAGAGCAAAAGAAGCTGCGCCTTGGGCCGCGAGTCGTTCTTTCGGGTTTTGGCCACTCCCTCCATGTCGATTCCCAGCCGGCCGCAGAAATCGTCCACCACATCCTGGTTGGGGAAGCGCTTCGGATCGAACTTGAAATAACTGACGTTGGCGGCGCCGAAGACGGTATCGAACTTCTCGAAGCGCTCGCGGTAGCGCGGATAGTATTTCGCGGGGTCGGGCGCCGATTTGATGTCCACCATCAACCTTTGCTGCATGGAACTGCTCATGAAGGAACCGGGCGGGCGGATATAGGCAACGATCTCCACGGTACAGGACCGGGCCTCGAAAACCTCCCGGACCGCGGCAACCTCGCTTTCGCTGAGCAGGGCAATGCCTTCGCCCGAGAAAATGACCGTCCTGCCGTCCGCCGCCTCGATCTGTTCCGTCAGGCTTTGCCGGAACTCGCTTGCCATGTCAGCGAGATTTTCCTCGCCAATGTCGAATTTCCTGGAAAACCTGAACGGCGCGAGACTGCGTGCGAACATGACCGCGAAGGGGATGCTGTGGTTGCCGGCCTGGCCGAGGCGGCCAAAGCGGAACTTGCCGTCATCCAAATTCTTGAGGGCGCTCTGGATGGAGGTCGAGCCGGTCTTGTGCATGCCGGCGTGAATGATGCATTTCGCCATGACTTAAACTCCAAACGCAAATCCCCTCGGGCGGACAAGGCGATAGGGGCAAAAGGCGCTCCTGTCAAAAGCCATGCGCTGCCGCAATGAACCGCCAATGAACGGCGGATTCAGTCTTCGTTAGGGCTCCGCGTGGTTAAAGACCCGCAATCCCCGTGGAGCAGTCCGTTGAGTTACCTGATCACCATCATCGTCGCCGCCATCATGTCCCTGTCAGAGGCCTTCGCCTCGGCGGCCATTCCGGCGGGATGGCTGTTCTGAGGGCAGCGCCAGCTTTTCTCCGGCGGTACCGGTATCGGTGCTTCTAATTCAACAGCCTGCCGCCAGTCTTTCCTTCGCCCGCACCTTCATGCTCTCGCTCTTCAACTGCCCGCAGGCCGCCATGATGTCGCGGCCGCGCGGGGTGCGCACCGGGCTCGCGTAACCGGCCCTGTTCAGCACTTCGGCGAAGGCTTCGATCGTGTCCCAGTCCGAGCACTCATATTGCGTGCCGGGCCAGGGGTTGAAGGGGATGAGGTTGACCTTGGCCGGGATGCCCTTCAGCAATTGCACGAGCCGCTTGGCGTCAGCGAGAGAATCGTTGATGCCCTTCAGCATGACATATTCGAAGGTGATGCGCCGCGCATTGGAGAGGCCGGGATAGTTGCGGCAGGCCTCGAGCAGGCCCTTGATCGGATATTTCTTGTTGAGCGGCACCAGTTTGTTTCTGATCTCGTCGGTGGTGCCGTGCAGCGAAATGGCCAGCATGGTGCCGATCTCAGCACCCGCACGCGGGATTTCCGGCACGACTCCGGAGGTCGAGAGCGTGATGCGGCGCTTCGAAATCGAAACGCCCTCGCCGTCGGAGACGATCTCCATCGCATCCTTCACATTGACGAAATTGTAAAGCGGTTCCCCCATGCCCATCAGCACCACATTGGTGATGTAGCGCCCGCCCAAGGGCGGCTTGGGGTTGGCCTCGATATCGGCGGGCCAGTCCTTGACACCGTCACGGGCCGTCATCACCTGGGCGACGATTTCGTTGGCGGTCAGGTTGCGCACCAGTTTCTGGGTGCCGGTGTGACAGAAGCTGCAGGTCAGCGTGCAGCCCACTTGGCTAGAAATGCACAGGGTGCCGCGGTCCTCTTCCGGGATATAGACCATTTCCACTTCATGGCGGGCGCCGTGGGCGTCGGGCGCCAGTTTCAGCAGCCATTTGCGGGTGCCGTCGTTGGAGACTTGCTCGGTGACGATCTCCGGACGGCCGATGATGAATTCCGCATCGAGCCTCAGGCGCAGATCCCTGGCGATGTTGGTCATCGCGTCAAACGATTGCACGCCGCGGTGATAGAGCCAGTGCCAGATTTGCCCGGCCCGCATGCGGCGCTGCTTCTCAGGCACATTGGCGCGGGCCAGCGCATCGGCCAACGCGTCCCGCGTCATGCCGATCAGCGAGGGCCTCGGATCATTGGCGATATAGCGCGGCGGCGCTTCGATGGTGTTGAGAACGGTGGTCATGGGCGGGGCCATAGCACAGGCGGCGGGGGGCCGCTACTTGCAGGCCTTGTCGATGGAGGCGAGTGCCGCCGAAATGCCTTCCAGCGAATAGGTATCCTCGGTCTCGGTGCCGCGCCAGGAGGTGCCTTTCACTTTCAGCGACTTCCCCGTCTTCATGGCGGCGACGATCTCCTTTTCGGTGGCGGGCGTATCGGCCCAGGCGCCATCGGCATTGGTGAAGAGGGTGAACTTGGCCTCGTCGATGGTCAATTCGGCATTGGTTTCCTTCTTGAAGGGATAACCGATGATGGTCGAGACCTCGCCCTTGACCTTGCGGCCGGGCATATGGGTGACGAGGAAGAAAGCCGGATCGCGCTTGGCGCTCTTGGGTTCGCTGCCCTTGGGGCGCGAGGAGGCATAGCAGACCTTGGTGTCGGCGGCCTTATAGGCATAGGCGGCCCAGTCGCCGTATTCGCCCAGCAGGGCCGGCTCCTCGGCCCGCGCCGCGGTTGCGCCTAGCATGGTCAAGAGGAGCGCCATTGCCCCGGTTCTGCCGAAGTAAATCATGAACGCGACCTTAATCCCTCAATTCCAAATAAACTCTTAGCTGGCAGATGCGTGAAGAATCCGGCCCAATTTGGGCGGAGCCGAGTCTAAGCCACAGGGCTTATTGCAGTGCAGCAAGGCTTGAGCTAGGTTTTTGATATGCCGAGGAAGGATCCCCAGAACGTGGCAACAATTGATTTTGACCAGGCGGCTCAGGTGGCGGAAACGATCTTTGCCAAAGCCAAGGCCCGGGTCGTGGCGGCGGTGATGCCTGGCGGGCGGATCAGCGGCGAAGCACTCGACGCCAAGCAGCACATGGCCCATGGGCTGGCCTGGCTTGCCACCTATGCCACGGTCATCCGCCAGATGGCCGGTTTCGCCAGACGGCAGGAAGCTGAAGGCCGTTTCGGCGAAATGGAACAGCTGACCGCGCGGATCGCGGTGGGCGAATATCTCAACCAGATCATCGGCGGTATTCCGATGAATCAGGGCGAGTTCGCGCGGCTGGCAGATTTCGGCCTTGGCCGCTCCGATGCGGCGGGTCTGCATGACTGTGTCTTGACCGGGAGCGGCAATACGCCTGGCGCGCGCGCCCGGCTGGCGGAACTGATGGCCGATGGCAATTTCGGCGATTCAGGCCTCGATGACACCTTGACTGAAATGCGCGAGACCATGCGGCGCTTCGTGGAAGCCAAGGTGGCGCCCCACGCCCATCACTGGCATCTGAAGAATGACTATGTGCCAATGGAGATCGTGCGCGAGTTGGCCGGTCTCGGCGTCTTCGCGCTCACCCTGCCGGAAGAACATGGCGGCCTTGGCCTCTCCAAGGAATCGATGTGCGTCGTCTCCGAGGAATTATCGCGCGGCTGGATCGCGGTGGGTTCGCTCGGCACCAGGGCCGAGATCGCCTGCGAGTTGATCCTGTGCGGCGGCACCGAGGAACAGAAGGCCAGGTGGCTGCCGAAGATCGCATCGGGCGAAATCCTCCCCACCGCCGTTTTCACCGAACCCAATACCGGCTCGGACCTTGGGAGCTTGCGCACCCGCGCGGTGCGCGATGGCGATACTTACAAAGTCACCGGCAACAAGACGTGGATCACGCATCCGGTGCGCGCCGACGTGATGACGCTGCTGGTGCGTACCGATCCGAATGAGGCGGGCTACCGGGGCCTCTCCATGTTCCTCGCCGAAAAGCCGCGCGGGGACGATGACGATCCCTTCCCGGCCAAGGGCATGTCGGGTGGCGAGATCGAGGTCTTGGGCTATCGCGGCATGAAGGAATATGAAATCCGCTTCGAGGATTTCGAGGTCAAGGCCGAAAATCTGCTGGGCGGCGTTGAAGGCCAGGGCTTCAAGCAATTGATGCAGACCTTCGAGGCGGCGCGCATCCAGACGGCGGCACGGGCCGTCGGTGTCGCCCAGAACGCGCTCGATCTTGGTTTGAAATATGCCCGCGACCGCGCGCAGTTCGGCAAGCCCATCATCGCCTTCCCGCGCATCGCCGATAAGCTGGCCCTGATGGCCGCCGAAGTGATGGCGGCGCGGCAGTTGACACTGTTCGCGGCGCGCGAGAAAGATGCCGGGCGGCGCTGCGATCTTGAAGCCGGCATGGCCAAGCTGCTGGGCGCAAGGGTGGCCTGGACGGCGGCCGACAATGCCTTGCAGATTCACGGCGGCAACGGCTTCGCGCTGGAATACCAGATCAGCCGCGTGCTGTGCGACGCGCGCATCCTCAACATCTTCGAGGGTGCCGCGGAAATTCAGGCCCAGGTGATCGCCAGGCGGCTGCTGGAGGGCGGGAACTGAGTAAGTTGTCCCTCGTGTCTCCGCCTTACAAAAGGCACCGTTCATGCTATGATCCCCCACGCCGGTCCCGCCGGTCGAGGGTTGGCTCATGCGGTTTATCTCGCGGTTTGTTATGGCGCTGGCGCTGCTCCTGGCGGGGTCCGGGGCAAGGGCGGAAAAGCCCAAACCCTCCCATGAGCAGCCCATGAAGGTGACGGTGGTGCGCAGCGGCGAGCAGGCCTGCGAGCCGCTCTGCCCGGAATGGATCATGGCCGAGGGCCAGATCACCGCGGCGACACCCGCCCTGTTCGGCAAGCTCTTTCAGGAGTTGGGCGGGCGCAAACTGCCGGTGGTCATCCATTCGCCGGGCGGCAGCATCGTCGCCGCCATCCAGATCGGATATCTGATCCGGGCGCGGAAACTCGACGTCGCCGTGGGCCGCACCAACTACCAGGGCTGCGCGCCCTTCGGCAAGGATTGCGAGGACGGAACGTCCCATCGCGGCACCATCGTGTCGCACCGGGCATTTTGCCTGTCGGCCTGCCCGCTGATCCTTGCCGCCGGTTCGGCGCGGCTGGCGGGGCTCGATGCCATTGTCGGCGTTCACCAATGGACGTTCGGCGCGGCACCGGGTACGCCCACCAGGGGCAAGAAGGTGAGTAAATCAAAATGGGATGCGGGCTGGGACGGCGTCGTCCGCAGGATGATCACCGACTTCCTGGGCAAGATGGGCAATTCCCAGGCCCTGGTCGACGACATGAAAAAGGCACCCCACACGTCGATCCGTCTCCTGAACATGAAGCGCCGCAAGAGCCTCGATCTCATCACCCGCCCGGATGGCGCCCAGGCGATCGCGTCGCGCGCCGTCTGCGCGGTGTTTCCGCCGGCCCCCCATTGCATGGTGGGCGCGGGGAGCAGGAGCTATGCGGACGCCCTGGCGTTGGCGGGTATCAAGCCTGGAGACCAGCCGATGACGGTTGCCGTGGTGCGTAACTCCGGACCGGGTTGCGAGCCGCTTTGCCCGCAATGGATCGCCGCCGAAGGCGTCATCACGCCGGCCACGCCCAAACTCTTCGCCAAGGTTCTGAAAGGCATCGGCAAGGCCAAACTGCCGGTGGTAATCGACTCGCCCGGCGGCGATCTCGATGCCGCATTGGACATCGCTAGAATGGTGCGCAAGCAGGGCCTGGATGTCGCCGTGGCCGTGACCGGCTATGCCGGCTGCAAGCCCAGTGACACGGCCTGCAAGCGGCCCTCGGCCAAGGCGCCCTACAAGGGTTTTCCGATTTACTCCGGACAGCGCTGCAACGGCGTCTGCACGCTCGTCCTGGCGGCCGGCAGGTGGCGCTACGCGAATGGCAATGGCGTGGTGGTGATCCACAATCCGGAAACCTACCTGTCGCGAAGCTCGGCCAAACCATCCGTCAACCTGATGCAGGCCTTCCTTGCCGAAACGGGTTCGACGGCGCGAATCCTGATCGAGATGGCCAGGCTTCCCCTTGGGGCGCCAAGCCCCCTTCCGGAGGACGAATTGATGCGGATCGGCGTGGTTACGTCGCCTGCGTCCGCCGCGGCCGTGCTCAGGCCCGATCTGTGCAAGGCCGATGCGCCGCCGTCCTTCTGCGTCAGGCGGAAGTGAACTGTCCGCCCGCCGTCTTCTCGATCAGGCCGACAAGATCGTCCATGATGCGGTTCAGGTCGAAGTCCTTAGGGGTATAGACGGCGGCCACGCCCAGTTGCTTCAACACGTTTACATCTTCCGCCGGAATGATGCCGCCGGCCACCACGGGCACGTGGCCCAGGCCCGCGCCGCGCAGGCGCTGCATCACCTCGCGGATCAATGGCACATGGGAGCCTGAGAGAATGGAGAGGCCGAGAATGTGGACTTTTTTCTCCGCCACCGTTTTCACCAGGTCTTGCGGCGTGATGCGGATGCCGTCGTAGATGACCTCGAGACCCGTATCGGCGGCGCGCACCGCGATTTGCTCGGCACCGTTGGAGTGGCCGTCGAGGCCGGGCTTGCCGACCATGAAGCGGGGGCGTTCGCCCATTGCTTCGGCAAGCGCCCTGACGCGCGCCCGCAAGCCTTCGAGTGACTCCGGATGCTCGCCGCGCATCACCAGCCTGACGCCGGTCGGCCCGCGGTACTCGCCGAACACGGCACGCAATGTTGTGCCCCATTCGCCGGTGGTGACACCCGCCTTGGCGCAGGCGATGGACGGCACCATGATGTTGCGGCCCTCGGCCGCCGCCCCACGCAACTCCTCCAGCGCCGCCGCCACGGCCTTGGCAGGGCGCGCTTTCCGCCAGGCCTTCAGCCGCTCGATCTGCTCGTATTCGGCATCCTCCTTCACCGTCATGACGGCATCCACGCCCGCCGACAGTGGCGACGCTTCAGTCGTGGTGAAGACATTGACGCCGATGACCTTGGTCTCGCCCGCCTCGATGGCCTTCAGCCTGGCCGTGTTGCTCTCGACCAGCACGCGCTTCATATAGGCAATGGCGGCGGTCGACGCCGCACCGCCCAATCCGATCACCTCTTTCAGTTCGGCCCGGGCTTCCGCTTTCAAGGCTTCGACCTTGCGCGCGATCTCCTGGGAGCCGTCAAAGATGTCGCCGTAGTCCAAAAGGTCCGTCTCATAGGCAACGATCTGCTGCATGCGCAGCGACCATTGCTGGTCCCAGGGCCTCGGCAGCCCAAGCGCCTCGTTCCAGGCCGGCAATTGCACGGCACGGGCTCTCGCATTCCTCGACAGCACCACGGCCAGCATCTCGATCAGGATGCGGTAGACATTGTTCTCGGGCTGCTGCTCGGTGAGGCCGAGCGAATTCACCTGCACGCCATAGCGGAAGCGGCGCAGATTCTCGTCCATGATCCCGTAGCGGCCGCGGCCGATTTCGTCCCACAATTCGGCGAAGGCCCGCATCTTGCACATTTCGGTGATGAAGCGGATGCCGGCATTGACGAAGAACGACATGCGCCCGAAGACCTGCGGAAAATCTTCCTGGCGAACCGCACCCGAGGCCTTGACGGAATCGAGCACGGCAATAGCCGTGGCGAGCGCGAAGGACAGTTCCTGGACCGGCGTGGCGCCCGCCTCCTGCAAGTGATAGGAGCAGACATTCATCGGGTTCCACTTCGGCAGTTCCTTCGTGGAAAAGGCGATGGTGTCGGTGATGAGCCGCATCGAGGGTGCCGGCGCAAACACATAGGTGCCGCGCGACAGGTATTCCTTGATGATGTCGTTCTGGGTGGTGCCGGTGAGGAGGCTACGTGGCGCGCCTTGTTCGTCGGCCACCGCCACATAGAGCGCCAAAGCCCAAGCGGCCGTGGCGTTGATGGTCATCGAGGTATTCATCTGGGCGAGCGGGAGCCCATCGAACAGGGTGCGCATGTCGCCGATGTGGGAAATCGGCACGCCGACCTTGCCCACTTCGCCGCGCGCCAGCACATGATCGCTGTCATAACCTGTTTGGGTGGGGAGATCGAAGGCCACCGACAGGCCCGTCTGGCCCTTGGCCAGATTGCCGCGGTAGAGGCGGTTCGAATCCTGCGCGTTGGAATGGCCCGCATAGGTGCGGAACAGCCACGGCTTATCACGTTCGGTCATCATCGCAGCATCGAAGCATGGCTCATGCTGCGGTGCAACCGCGACGTTCGGCGTGGGGCCTTCGCCGAAAAGGTTTTGCTTTACATCGCATCTCCAAGGGTCAAGACTCTTGCGTACGGCGCCAACCAAAGGTGGAGACCTCCAATGACTTCGCTCTGTTCCCGTACAATCCTCAAATCCGCAACCGCCCTGCTGCTGGCCGGCGGCTGCACCATTGCCACAGGGGCCGCGCAGGAGGCGCCGCGCCGGGTCAGCGGCCTGTCGCCCTTCGCCTCCTGCACCGCCGACAATGTGGCGGGCCAGCCCGGCACCAATTATCCCGACTCGGAGATCGAGCCATGGATTTCCGTCAACCCGGCCAATTCCAAGAACCTGATCGCCGGCTGGCAGCAGGACCGCTGGTCGGATGGCGGGGCGAGGGGACTGGTATCGGGCGTCAGCATCGATGGCGGCGTCACCTGGTCGCGCCTGGTGCCCCCCAAGATCAGCAAGTGCAGCGGCGGCATCTATGACCGGGCCAGCGATCCCTGGACGGCGATTTCGCCCAACGGCACCGCCTATTTCCTGAGCCTCGGCTTCAACAACAACCGGCCCGATGGCGGTGGCGGACAGAATGCCGTGCTGGTCAACCGCTCGGTCAATGGCGGCATGTCGTGGAGCAATGCGGTTCCGTTGATCGTCGATACCGATGGCCAGATCTTCAACGATAAGGAATCGATGACCGCAGATCCGCTCGATTCGAAATATGCCTACGCCGTCTGGGACAGGATTCTCGACTTCACCATTCCCGGCGGCAGCAGATCGGGACCCGCCAAGGCCGGCGTCAAGGCGCAGATGCGCGATGGCGCCGTCAACGCCAGGGAGCGCCGCCGCCTGGCCAAGGAGCGGGCCACGTCGCGCGCGGTGTTCTTCAAGGGCCCCACCGCTTTCGTGCGCACCACCAATGGCGGGGCCAGTTGGGAGCCGCCGAGGATCATCTATGATCCCGGCAACAACGCCCAGACCATCAACAATATCGTCGATGTTTTCCCGGATGGCGTCATCGCCAATTTCTTCACCAACATTACCCGCTTCGGCGAAACCAGCATCGGCATGCAGAAATCGGCGAACCAGGGCCGGACCTTCGCCGCGGCAACCCTGCCGGTCAGCACCAACGTCACCTTCTTCGGAACCTCAACGCCCGATGCCCAAGAACCGGTGCGCGATGGTAATATCCTGTTCGACGTGGCCATCGACCGCGGCAATGGCAATGCCTACCTGGTCTGGCAGGACGGCCGCTTCGGCGGCATGGACAAGGTGGCCTTCTCGATGTCGACGGATAGCGGTGTCACCTGGTCCAGGCCGGCGCTTATCGCCATGACGCCAGCCAATGCCGTCAAGTTGCGCAACCAGTCGTTCATTCCCTCGGTCGAAGTCGGTGCCAAGCACCAGATTGTTGTCACCTATTACGATTTCCGCTTCGACCAGAGCGACGGCAAGGAATCGACCGACTATTTCGCGGTGTTCTGCACGCCAAGTCCCGCGGCCGATTGTTCGCGCCGCAAGGACTGGGGCGATGGTGCCGTGGCGCTGCAGGATATCCGGCTCACGCCCACCTCTTTCGACATGCTGAACGCACCCGTGGCGCGCGGCCATTTCCTCGGCGACTACATGGGCCTGGCGAAAATGGGCAATAGCGTCGTTCCGGCCTTTGGCATGGCCGACAGCCTGAACAAGGTCACAGTCTATACCACGCCGATCAAGTCGAGGGTTCCCGCGCCATAGCGGCGTTGACAACTTGATTTTGACCCCCCTCCCCCGCGCGGGGAGGGGCTATCGGACGGACTGGAAAGCCGGGATGACGGACGTGGGGAATCGGACGGGTGAAGTTTTCTGACCGTTGATATCATGCACTCTGCTTCAGCGGCGCGTTACGTTTCATACCGTGGGCGCGCACCGCTTCTCCAAACGCCGCGAACAGTTTCACCGAATCCGGATTGTTGAGCGCCTTGAACTCCGGGTGCCACTGGGTGCCGAAGGCGAAGGTCTTGGCGTCCCTGACCGAGACGGCCTCGATGATGCCGTCGGGGGCTGTCGCTTCGACGGCGAGGCCCGGCGCCAGGCGCTTGATGCCCTGGCGGTGGACCGAGTTCACCATGGTTTCGCGTTTCCCTAAGATCTTCTCCAGCATGCCGCCCGGGCGGATGTTGATCATGTGGGCGGGGCCATAGCGGACATCGACGTCGTCGTTCTTCGGTGAGCGGTGGTCGAGACGGCCCTCGCTCTTCTGCAATTCGGGTTCAAGGGTTCCGCCCATCACCACGTTCAGTTCCTGGAAACCCCGGCAGATGCAGAACAGCGGCATCCCACGGGCAATGACTTTGGTGATGAGCTTGAGCGTCGTCGCATCGCGGGCGTGGTCGAAGGGTTCGTGGTCGGCGGTGGCTTGCTCGCCATAATGCGGCGGGTGGACATTGGAGACGGCACCGGTCATCACGATGCCGTCGAAATGGTCGAGCAGGGCATCGAGGTTGAGGACGTCGACCATCGAGGGGATCATGACCGGCGTGCACAGCGCCGCCTCGGCCACGGCGCGAGTATATTTGTCGCCAATCGAGTGGTAGAGGAAACCGTGGCTCTCATGGGTATCGGCGGGCAGTCCGACAAGCGGCAGGTAGGACATGTGATAGCCTTGTGCAACGGGGTGATTTGCCGTCTATTTAACCCATTGCATGGGGGAAAGTCCAATTCATGGCCGAAATCGTCAGCGCCAAGCACCTGTTCGATCTGACCGGCGAGGTGGCGCTGGTCACCGGTGCATCGTCGGGGCTGGGGAAGCGCTTCGCGGAAGTGCTGGCGGCTCATGGCGCCAAGGTGATCGCGGCGGCGAGGCGGACCGAACGACTGGCAGCGCTGGCGGCGGAAAACCCCAATATCAAGGCCCTGGCGCTCGATGTGAACGCCACAGCCTCGTTGCCGGCGGCACTCGATGCAGCCGAGGCGATGTTCGGGCCGCTCAGCTTGCTGGTCAACAACGCCGGCATCGCCGGCGGCGCGCGGATTGTCAACACGCCGGCGGAAGAATGGCGCGCTGTTCAGACCACCAATGTCGACGCGGTGTGGCACCTGTCGCAAATCTTTGCCAAGCGCCTCATCGCGCGCCAAGCGCCGGGCACCATCATCAATATTGCCTCAGTCGCAAGCTTCACGGTGGGCGAGACCTCGGCTGCTTATGCCATCAGCAAGGCGGCGGTGCTGCACATGACGAAGGCCCAGGCCAATGAATGGGCCCGCCACGGCATCCGCGTCAATGCCATCGCACCCGGCTATATCCACAGCGAAATGACTGATGATTATCTTGCCAGTCCCAAGGGCCAGGCACTAGTCAAACGCATGCCGCAGCGCCGGGCGGGCGGCCCTTCCGATCTCGACGGGACACTCTTGCTGCTCGCGTCGAAGCGGGCTTCAGGGTTCATGACGGGGACCGCCATCACCGTCGATGGCGGCTTGCTGCTGGTCTGAGGAGATAAGCGATGGACTTCACGCTGCCGCCCGAGATCGACGCCCTGCGGCTGAAGGTGCGGGCCTTCGTGGCGGAAAATGTGCTGCCGCTGGAGGCCGGCCGCAGCAATTATGATGCTTATGAAAACATCCGGCTCGAAATCCTGAACCCGTTGCGCGAGATGGCAAAAGCCAACGGGTTGTGGGCGCCGCAGATGCCGAAGGAGCGCGGCGGATTGGGGCTGCCCATGGTCGGCTGGTGCGCCTTCTACGAGGAAGCCAACCGCTCGATTTTCGGGCCGCTGGTTTTCAACTGTTGCGCGCCGGACGACGGCAACATGAGCTTGCTGAACAAGGTCTTGAAAACCGCTGCGGAAAAGGACCGCTGGCTGCAGCCGATCATCGACGGGACGATCCGCTCGGCCTTCGTGATGACCGAGCCGGCGCCCGGTTCGGGCTCGGACCCCGGCGGCATGATGCTGACCAAGGCCTCGCGCCACGGCGACAGATACATCGTACACGGACGAAAGTGGTTCATCTCGGGCGCCGAGGGCGCCACGCATTTCATTCTGGTGGCGCGTACCTCGGATGATCCGCGCAACGGCCTGTCGGCCTTTCTCTATCACAAGGACCAACCCGGCTGGCGTATTGTGCGGCGTATTCCGATCATGGGGCCGGAGGAATTGGGCGGGGCCTGCGAGCTCGAATTCGACGGGCTCGAAATTCCCGTCGAGAACCGTCTGCTGGAGGAGGGCGACGGCTTGCGGCTGACGCAGATCCGGCTGGGGCCGGCGCGGCTCACCCATTGCATGCGCTGGCTGGGGATGGCGAAGCGCTGCCTCGAAATCGCGCAAAGCTATGTGAATGAGCGTCAGGCCTTCGGCTCCGCACTGGGCGCCCGCGAAAGCGTGCGGATCATGCTGGGCGAGGTGGCGGCCGAGATCGAGACGGGGCGGCTGCTCACCATGCACGCGGCATGGAAGCTCGATTCTGGTGACAAGGCACAGAAGGAAGTGTCGATGGCGAAAATCCACGTGGCGGATGTGCTGCAACGCGCCGCCGATGTGGGCGTTCAGCTTTGCGGCGCGCGCGGCTATTCCAAGGATACGGTGCTCGAATGGATCTACCGCTACGCCCGCTGCGCCAGGCTGGTCGATGGCGCCTCCGAGGTCCACAAGATGGTGCTGGCCAGAGCCTATGCGAAAGAAGGCAATGACTTCTGGGAGTGGGGATGACCCTCTCCCTTTGGGAGAGGTGCTTAGGTAAGCATCTTCCACGCCAATCCCAGCACCGCGCAAAGGGCCAGGGTTTTGACGACGCCAAGATGGAAGCGGAGCAATGCCAGCGCGGCGAGGAGGCTCAAACCTAGGGCGAACCAATCCAGTCCCGCCCAATCCGGTATCCAGGGTTTGAACCACCCGTCGAGGCGTTCGACCTTGCCGAAGAGGACATGGAGGCCGAACCAGACCGAAAGGTTGAGGATGACGCCGACCACGGCGGCGGTGATCGCGGCCAGCGCACCGGCAAGCCGCGGGCGCTTGCCGATGGCTTCGATGTAGGGGGCGCCCGCGAAGATCCACAGGAAGCAGGGCGCAAAGGTCATCCACAGCGTCACCACGGCGCCGGCGATGCCGCCCCAGATGCCACCCATCTCGCGCGACGCCGCGAGGTAGCCCACGAATTGCGTGACCAGGATCAAAGGCCCCGGCGTCGTTTCGGCCAGCGCCAGGCCGTCGATCATTTCTGGAGCGGTGAGCCAGCCCTTCTGTTCCACGGCGGCCTGGGCCATGTAGCTCAAGACCGCATAGGCGCCGCCGAAGGTGACGATGGCGAGTTTCGAGAAGAACACGCCGATCTCGGTGAGCACATGATCGGGGCCAAGCAGCAGGGCCAGCGCGGCCAGGGGTATGAGCCAGATGGAGGCCCATACACCCACGGTGCGGCCAAGCTGGGCGATGCCCGGCAAATCGCCAGTGTGCTCTTCCTTGATGCCACTGCCGCGCATGAAACCGTAAATCGCAGCGGCGATGATGATGAGGGGGAAGGGCAGGTCGAAGCAATAGAGCGCCAGGAAGCCCAGCGCGGCGATCAGCCAGTCGGCATTGGTCTTCAGGGCCCGTCTTGCGACGCGCAACAGGGCCTCGATGACGACGGCCAGAACCGCTGCCTTCACGCCATAGAAGAGGGCGGCGATCCACGGCACGCTGCCGAAGGCGCCATAGATCATGGTCAGGGCCAGGACGACAAATGCGCCGGGCAAAACGAAGAGCAAGCCCGCCGCGAGCCCGCCCTTGACGCCATGGAGTTTCCACCCGGCATAGGTTGCAAGCTGCATGGCTTCGGGACCGGGAAGCAGCATGCAGAAGTTCAGCGCGGATAAGTATTCCTTCTCGTTCAGCCATTGGCGCTGCTCGACGATCTCGCGGTGCATCAGCGCGATCTGGCCCGCCGGACCGCCGAAGGACAGGCAGCCGATACGGGTCCAGACTTTGAGCGCCTCGGCGAACGTCACGCTCACGGCTTCACCCTGTTCGATGGCCAGTTGTGGGTTTCGTCCGTCGCATCGCGGCACCAGCGGTAGAAGGCATCGTAGAGCACCATGCCGGCATCGAGCTGGGCCAGATCATCGCTGTACATGCGCGACAGGCCAAGCGAGGCGGCGAGAAGGCCAGGGGCTTCCGGCGCCACATCGAGCCGCGCGGTATCGGCGGCGCGGACGATTTTTGCGAGGTGCAACAAGGGTTCGGAGTTGAGGCCCCATTCCTCGATCATCACGTCGAAGGTGCAGAGCTCAGCCCGATGGCTCCAGAAGGTGCCCTCGATATCGAAGGCCGTGGCGCCGAAACGGCTGGCCACACCCTCGACCTCGGAAGGCGCCACGAAGAGGAACACGGCGTGAGGGTCGATAAAGCGGCGGATGAGCCAGGGGCAGGCAATGCGGTCGATCTTGGGTCTGGACCGTGTCACCCAATAGGTGCGGCCTTGCGCGTCACGCTGCGGCAGTTTGGCAACGGCCACGAGCGGCAGGCGGGCCTCTTTCCAGCCCTCGATGCCGCCTTCGACAGAGACGGCATCGGCGCCGCCATCACGTAACCACGCTGCGGCACCATGGCTGAGCTTGGCGCCATGGTGGCAGACGGCGGCGACCGGCTTCCCCGCGAAACCAGGCGCCCAGTCCGCCACATCGGTGTGGCTACGGCGGAAGGACGACGGGATCAGCCGGGGGTCGGCATTGAAATCCTCATCGTTGCGGACATCGATGATGACCGGGCACGCTGGTGTACCAACGAGCTTCATGAGTTTTTCGGGCGAAATGACATTGGGAGCGGACATGGCGGCGCCTCTTGGTGTGAATGTTGGGGTTCACGATGCTTGGGCTGGCGCCTGAAGGGGAGACCGCGCATCCCCTGACGCTTTCAATAGCGGCTCCGGCGCCCAAGTCAAGATCGGAGAGGTTTTAAGAAAGCCGAAGGGGTGTTAGAAGCGCTGCATGTCAAAGAATGCGCCGAGCCTTGAAGACTTTTACGATCTTTCGATCGGCCGCCTGTTCCTCACCGGGCCGCAGGCCATCCTGCGCATGGTGCTGATGCAATCGGCGCGCGATGCGCGGGCCGGGATCAACACGGCGGGCTATGTGACGGGCTATCGCGGCTCGCCGGTGGGAAAGGTCGACAACCAGTTCATGGCGGCGTCCCACGTGCTTGGGACCCGCAACATCAAGTTCCAGGCGGGGCTTAACGAGGACCTCGCGGCCACCGCGCTGTGGGGCACGCAGCAAGCCGAGATGCGCGGCGAGGGCAAATACGACGGCGTCTTCGGCGTATGGTACGGCAAGGGACCGGGCGTCGACCGGACCGGCGACGTGTTCCGCCATGCCAACATGGCCGGCACCTCGCCCAATGGCGGCGTACTCGCCATCGCCGGCGACGATCATTCGGGCGAATCCTCGACCGTCGTCCATGCCAGCGACTATGCCCTGAGCGATGCCATGCTGCCGGTGCTGTCGCCGGCGGGCGTGCAGGAGATCGTGGATTTCGGCCTCATCGGCTTTGCCCTGTCACGCTATGCGGGCCTGTGGGTGGGCATGAAATGCGTGCATGACACGGTCGAATCCGCCGCCGTGGTGGAGGCGGGTCCAGACCGTATCGCGCCAGTCATTCCCGTTGACCATGTTTTGCCGCCCGGCGGATTGCACATCCGGCCGAGTGACGACCGCTTCGTGCAGGAAGAGCGGCTGCATGAGGCCAAGATGCCGGCCGTCATCGCCTTCACCCGCGCCAATGCCATCAACCGCATCGTCACGGCGGGCGGGCCATCGCCGAAGTTCGGTATCGTCGCGGCGGGCAAGGCCTATCTCGACGTGCGCCAGGCACTGGACGACTTAGGGATCGATGAAGCACAAGCGGCGAAACTAGGTATCCGTGTGTTGAAGATCGGCATGGTGTGGCCGCTGGAGCCCGCCATCATCAGGAGCTTCGCCAAGGGTCTTTCCACCATCATGGTGGTGGAAGAGAAGCGCCCGCTGATCGAGATGCAGCTGCGCGATATTCTGTATGCGGATGAAAAACGTGCCGCCGTGATCGGCAAGACGGACGAGAAGGGCAATCAGCTCTTTGCCGCCCATGGCGTGCTGGAGCCAAACCAGATCGCCATTGCCATCGCCGAACGCATCAAGGACCGGGCGGTCAAGGCCTGCGCATCGGCGCTGCAGTCGGCAGCGGCGGGCCGCAACCAGGCCGACCTGGTGGCGCGGGTTCCCTACTTCTGCGCCGGGTGCCCGCATAATTCCTCAACCGTGTTGCCCGAAGGCGCCCGCGGCTATGCCGGCATCGGCTGCCACTGGCTGGCGCAATTCGTGCCGGGCCGCAAGACGGAAGGAGCAACCCACATGGGCGGCGAGGGCGCCAACTGGGTGGGCGAGGCGCCGTTCTCGAAACGCACCCATGTCTTTCAAAACATCGGCGACGGGACTTACAATCACTCAGGCCTGATGGCGATCCGCCACGCGGTGGGCAGCGGCACCACCATCACCTACAAGATCCTGTTCAACGATGCCGTGGCGATGACCGGCGGCCAGCGTAATGACGGCAATCTCTCCGTGCCGCTGATCGCCCAACAGATGCGGGCCATCGGTGTCGAACGCATTGCAGTCGTTTCCGATGAGCCGGACAAATATCCATCGCGCGCCGATTTCCCGGCCCTTGTCAGTTTCCACCACCGCTCGGAACTGCAGGCGGTGCAGACCGGGATGATGGACATCAAGGGCACCAGCGTCATCATCTACGATCAGACCTGTGCCGCCGAAAAGCGCCGCCGCCGCCGCAGGAATGAATTCTCCGATCCCCGCAAGCGCGTGTTCGTCAACGAGCTCGTCTGCGAGGGTTGCGGCGATTGCGGTGTCGAATCGAACTGCGTGGCGATCGCGCCCGCCGAAACCGAATTCGGACGCAAGCGCCGGATCGATCAGTCGGTCTGCAACAAGGATTTCTCCTGCCTCAAGGGCTTTTGTCCCAGCTTCGTCACCGTCGAGGGTGGCGAGCTGGTGAAGGGAACCGTTCCCAAGGAGTTGAGCAACGTGCCGTTCCCGGTGCTGGCCGAGCCGGTGCTGCCGCCGCTGGAAAGACCATGGAGCATATTGGTCACCGGGATCGGCGGCACGGGGGTGGTCACCATCGGCCATCTGCTTGGGCTGGCCGCCTTCATGGAGGGCAAGGCTGCCGCGCTGATCGACATGGTTGGTATCGCGCAAAAGAACGGCGCCGTGGTGACGCATCTGAAGATCGCGGCCAAACCTGAAGACATTGCGGCGGTGCGCGTGGCGCGCGGGTCCGCCGATCTCATTCTCGGCTGCGATCTCATCACCACATCATCGGAACGCATTCTCGCCGCGGCATCGCGCGCCAGGACGGTGGCGGTGGTGAACGCCCACGAGTCCATGCCCGCCCATTTCGCCCATGAGCCGAATTTCGACGTGCAGGGCGGAGCACTTACTTTGAGGATCGCGGCGGCGGTGAAGCCGGGAGGCCTGCTGGCCGTCGACGCGACTGGCATTGCCACGAGGCTGCTGGGCGATTCGATTGCCGCCAATCTCTTCACGCTGGGCTTTGCCTGGCAGAGGGGTCTGATTCCGATCTCGCGCGAGGCCATCGAGAATGCCGTGAAGCTCAATGGCGTGGGCGTGAAGATGAATCTTCAAGCCTTCATGTGGGGCAGGCGGGCGGCGGCGGACGAGGCGGCGGTCAGGGCAGTGATCGGCGTCAGGGACACACAGAAGGCGGAAACGCTGGATGACATCGTGGCGCGCCGCGTGGCGTTTCTTAACGGCTATCAGAATGCTGCCTATGCGGATAACTATCGGGCTTTCGTCTCGAAGGTGCGGGCTAAGTCGGAGCCGCTGGCGCTGGCGGTGGCCAGGAACCTGTTCAAGCTGATGGCCTACAAGGATGAGTATGAAGTGGCGAGGCTCTATAGTGACGGGAGTTTTGCCGAGAGCATCGCGCGGCAGTTCAAAGGCGATTTCAAACTCAAATTCCACCTCGCCCCGCCAATCCTCGGGCGGCGCGATGATTTCACGGGAAAGCCGCTCAAGACAGAGTTCGGGTCGTGGATGATGTCGGCATTCAAATTGCTCGCCAAGTTGAAGGGCCTGCGCGGCACGTCGTTCGATGTGTTTGGCCGCACGGCGGAACGCCGGATGGAGCGTGAGTTGATCGCCGATTACCGCGCGACGATCGAAGGGCTCTTGCCAAAGGTGACGGCGGCGAATGTGAAGACGGCATTGGAGCTTGCCGCGCTCCCCGAAATGATCCGCGGGTTTGGGCACGTGAAAGAGGCCAACGTGGCGAAGGCAAGGCTGCGCGAATCGGAATTGCTGGCGCAGTTCGAGGGCCGGAAGCCGGTGATGAAAGCGGCGGCGGAGTAGTTGCGGAGTTCCTTTTTTCTGGGGAGAGAACCCTATCCTGTCCGCGATGACACCGTGAGGTAACAGCTTCACGCCTCGCCGCTCTTTTTCACGTCCTCAACGACCACGATTTCCGCCGTGTCCGGATTGGCGCTCCGTGTCAGGCGGTGGATGGCCAGTACGCGGTTCACTTCGCCGCCGAGGATCAACACCAATGCCGCGAGATAGACGAAGAACATCGCCGTGAAGAGGCCCGACAGCGAGGCATAGGTCGAGGCGAAGCTGTTGAAGCGCACCAGATAATAGGAGAAGACGCTGGTCAGCGCGATCCACACCAGAACGGTGAGCAGCACGCCCGGCAACACCTCCACCACGTTGAGGCGCTTGGCGGGAAGGACGCGATGGCAGAGCAGCAGGCCAGCCGTCAGAAGCACGACGGCAATCGGATAGCGCAATTGGTCGAAGGTGGCGACGGTCGGCCCCCAGTCGGGGGCATGGGCATCGATGAAGGCGAAGGCCACCGGCATGAATACCAGCAGTGTGGCGAAAACGATAAGCCCCACGGCGGCGCCGATGACGAACAGGACGTTCTGCAGATAGGTGCGCCAGAAGCTGCGCGTGTCGCGGAAATCATAGGCGCGGTTGAGTCCGACGCGCACGCTGTCGACGCCCGACATGGCGCTCCAGATGGTGAGGACGGCGGAGAGGCTCAAGAGTCCGGTGCGCGGCACGGTGAGGATCGAGCGGATCTCGGGTGCCAGCGGCCGCACCAATTGCTCAGGCGCGACACTCATCAGATAGGTGACGACCAGCTGCACCAGGTCCTCGGTGCCGAGAAAGCCCGCCAGCGCTGTCAGGAAGATCAGGAATGGAAACAGCGAGAATAGAGTGCGGAAGGCGATATTGCCGGCCAGCGGAATGGCCTCGTCGGCAAACAGCCGCCGCATCGCCTCGAGCGCCAGGTGCCAGATTGTCAGCCGGTGGTCCTTCATCCTAACGGGATAGACCAGCCGGCGGCATCAGGCCACGGCCTTGGCGGATTCCGTTTCGAGCGCCGCCTTGAGGCCGGGATCGAGTTTGAGCCTGGAGGCCAGCATGGCGAGATAGGCCTGCTCGGCGGGGTCATCCGGATCGATGGCGAGAAGCGAGGCGGCATAGACCTCGGCGGCCACCTCGGGCGAGGTGCTGGCGGCCACCACAGCGTCGATGTCGAGGGGCTTCTTCAACTCGTCCATCACCCAGGCCTTGGCCTCGGCATCGAGGTTCAGGGCGTCAAGCTTGCCGAAAATCTTCTGCTGCTCGGCGGCATCGATATGGCCATCGGCCTTCGCCGCGGCGAGCATGGCGCGCAGCAGGGCGAGGCTCAAGGCATCACGCTCGCTCGGCGCCGATGGCAGGAAGGCCGTGCCTTCGGGCTTGGGCGTCACGTCCTTCATGGGCTCGCGGGGACTGGGTTCCCCGGCCGCCACGCCCTTGCTGGCCTGCCAGTTCTGGTAGGCCCTGTAGGCAAGGCCAGCGAGGGCCGCCGTGCCGCCGACCTTGAGCGCCGTTCTGGTGAGTTTGCCGCCAAGCAACAGGCTCGCCAATCCGCCCACCGCGGCACCGCCCGCTAGGCCCTTGAGCATATCCGGCGAAACACCCTTGGCGATACCATCGGGATTGGCCTGGCCAAGGAACTGGTCGAGGAGTTTTTTCGCGTCAAACATGATGGTCTTTCTTGCGTGGAATGTGGACTTTAGACGGAGATGGCAGCGCCCGAGCGGATGCGGTTGAGCGTGTCACGGGCACGTTGGCGATGCGCCGCCGTCACATGAGTGCGCACCACGTTGAAGGCGGCCAGCAGCACCGCCATGTCGTCGGTGAAGCCCAACCCCAGGATGAAATCGGGCACCACGTCGAAGGGCAGGATGAAATAGGCGAGCGCGCCGATCAGGATGCCCTTGGCCTTCAAAGGCGTGGCCCGGTCGAAAGCGCAGTAATAGGCCGCCACCAGCTCGTCGGCATAGGGAATGCCGGCCAGAACCCGCTTCAGCTTCGGGAAGAACTCGCGCTTCACGCGGGTCTCATTGCGGCTCAAAACCATGGTCAACCCCTTTTTGCCAGATGGCCACCGTCACGAGGACATTGCCAGATATGGAGGGTGGCCAGGGCAAATTCAAGATTCAGCGCTGCGCCAGCCACAGGGCGGCCATCAGGACGATGATGGCGCCGAACTGCAGCATGACGCGCCAGCGCATCAGCGCCTGCGAGCGGTTCGGCGAGCCGCCCTTCATCATGTTCCATAGGCCGAGCAGCAGGACCACCAGCACGGCCCCGACGGCGATGTAACTCAGATAATTGACGATCACGCGGCGATACTCCCGAGGCGCCCAGCGTCTAACCGAAAACGTTTCCCTTGCACAGGGGCGCTACTGATCCGACGCCTTGTTCAGCGCATAGTCGAGAAGCCGTTGCGGCAGGAGGCGGCGGGCGATGGCCATGTAGGTGGTGGGCTTGGTGACGTAATAGCGCGCCTGCGGCCGCTCGCTGTCCAGGGCGAGGATGAGTTTTTCAAGCACCGCCTCGGGACCGAGCTTATATCTGTTGGAGCCGCCCTTGCCGAGCCTGGCGCGCTGGCGCTCATAGGCCTTGTGGTAATGCGAGGCCTTCTGATCGATATTGGCCTCGAAGGCTTCAAGCGAGCGCTCGACGAAACGGGTGGCGATGGGGCCGGGCTCGATCAGCACCACGAAGATGTTGCTGCCGCGCAGTTCCAGCCGCATCGTGTCGGAGAGCGCCTCGATGGCGAATTTCGAGGCGTTGTAGGCGCCGCGCCACTTGAGCGCCACCAGTCCCAGCACCGATGAACATTGCACGATGCGGCCCCGGCCATTGGCGCGGAGCAGCGGCATGCAGGCCCTGGTGAGCTGGTGCCAGCCGAAAAAATTGGCGGCGAATTGCGCCTCCAGCACCTCGCGCGTCAGGTCCTCGACCGCCCCCGGCTGGCCATAGGCGCCATTGTTGAACAGCGCATCGAGTTTTCCTCCGCTTCGCTTCGTGACTTCGTCCGCGCAGGCGGCGACCGAATGGCGCTCCGTATAATCAAGATAAAGCGCCTCGAGCCCTTCAGTCTCGAGCCGCTTCAGATCCTCGTCCTTCCGCGCGGTCGCAAACACCCGCCAGCCGCGGGCCTTGAGGCCTATGGCACAGGTATAGCCGATGCCGGAGGAACAGCCGGTGATCAGGATGGAACGGGGTTCAGTCACGCGAATCGCTTTCATTTGCCGGAATGGTTCATAGCGCGGGGTGGAAAGAGGAGGAACCAGTGTGTGTTAAGAGACGCTGGCGGATCGAACTCTTCTTCCGCCTGATCAAGCAGACCCTGCGCATCACCCATTTCAGGGCCGTTCGGAAAACGCCGTGCGCCCCAACCTGATGTCTTCCCCGGATTCATTCCGGGAACCCATCGCTCAGAACGCTCAATGCGGTAATGTGTTGCGCCATGGGTCGCCGGAATGACGGTTTTGGGCGGCAAATCGGTCAACTCATTTGACCGTTGCGATCACCCTCTGCTGAATCCCGCCGCGTCTAACTTGGCCAGATAGGCCTTCCACACCGCATCATGCTCGCGGCCGAGCTGGTGCAAGTAAGGCCACGTATAAAGCCCTGTATTATGCCCGTCGTCGAAGACGATCCGGACGGCATAAGTTCCGACCGGGTCGAGCCTGACGATCTTCACATTGCGCTTGCCCCAGACCAGTTGCTCCTGGCCCGGGCCATGCCCCTTCACTTCGGCGCTGGGACTCTCGGCGCGCAACAGTTCCGCCTCGAGCCCGAAGCGTTCGCCCGTATCGAAAGCCACCGTCAGTTGCTTGCCCCCGAAGGCCACGCGCAATTCCTCCGGCCACGGATCAGTCACTTTTGATCTCGCGCGCCTCGTCGGGCAGCATGATGGGAATGCCGTCGCGGATCGGATAGGCCAATCCCACACTCCGCGAAATCAGCTCCTGGCGTTCCGCATCATAATGCAGCGGCATCTTGCTGACCGGGCATACCAGCAATTCAAGAAGGCGAGGATCGGTGGAACGGGTTTCGGCCACGAGTCTGTTCCTACTGCAGCGTTGACTTGCCGCCCGCCGACATGCGCCTGAGCGCCACCTCGGTCAAGGCCACCAGCACATCGGCCCTGGTCTTGAGATCGGGCGCCTCGAGCAGCGCCTGCTTTTCCTGCGGGGGATAGGGAGCCAGCAGCGACAGGGTGTTGACCAGCACCTCGGTCGAGGCGGCGTCCACCTGGTCCCAGTCGGCATTCATGTTGTTGGCGTTAAGATAGTCGCGGAAGGCTTTGAGCAGGGCGGCACGGTTCACGTCATTGGCGCCCATGTCGGAGACGAGGTCGACGGCGAAGGGGTGATAATTGGCGATCACCTGCCGGTAGGCCGTGCCGGAGTCCAGTTCATCGCTGATCTCGAAACGGCTGATCCCGGTGAGCGAAATCAACACGCGCCCGTCGGGCGTTTCGGCATAGGACGTGATGCGGCCGGCGCAGCCGATCTTCATCAGCGCCGGCACGCCGTCCTTTTCGGCATCGGCCTGGGGCTGGATCATGCCGACCAGCCGGTGCGAGGACAGCGCATCGTCGACCATTTCGAGATAGCGCGGCTCGAAGATGTTGAGCGGCAGGTCGGCACGCGGCAGCAGCAGGGCTCCCGCCAGGGGGAACACCGGAATGCGTTGCGGCAGGTCGGCTGGCGTGCGGTAGCGGTTGAGAAAGCTCATGGGACCTCAGGAGAACAGAACCGAGGAAAGCTTGCGCCGCCCTTGCAGGGTGAATTCGTCCTTGGGGCCCCAGGCCTCGAAGAACTTCACCAGCTGCTTGCGCGCCGCCTCGTCATTCCAGGCACGCATCTTGCGGATGATGTGGATCAGCTGATCGATTGCCCCACCCCGGTCGCCGGTGCCGTTGAGCACGATGGCCAG
This sequence comes from Hyphomicrobiales bacterium, assembly GCA_031430715.1. GTDB lineage: Bacteria > Pseudomonadota > Alphaproteobacteria > Rhizobiales > Aestuariivirgaceae > Aestuariivirga. Next base: position 32,377 of record JANPCA010000637.1, read on the forward strand.
ATCGAGCCGCGCCTGGAAGTCGTCCGGGTTTTTGTCGATCTGGGCGAGGAGCACCTGCGCCTCCGATTCGTCGACCGGGTTGAGCGCCAGTTCAAGGGCCGCCTTGACGCTGAGGATTTCCGGGTCATTGGCCTTGGCCGGCGGCAACAGCGCCAGCGTCGCCTGGGCATTCTCGAAATCGCCCACCTCAAGCTGACAGCGGGCCAGCCCCGCGATGGCGCCCGCGTGCTCGCGGTCGGTTTGCAGGATTTGGGCAAAGATCTGCGCCGCACTCTGGTAATCGCCCTGCGCCAGCGCTTCCCGTGCCGCGGCCACCGCCGCTTCGATTTCCTCTGCCATGCTGCCCTGGCCGCCGAGCCGGTCCACGAACTGTTTCAACTGGCTTTCGGGCAATGCCCCCATGAAACCGTCCACCGGCTGGCCGTTGACGAAGGCATAGACCGCCGGAATCGACTGGATGCGCATCTGCTGGGCCAGGGCCTGATTCTCGTCGATGTTGATCTTGACCATCCGGACCTTGCCGTTGGCCTGCTTCACCACTTTCTCAAGCGCGGGCCCTAGCTGTTTGCACGGCCCGCACCATGGCGCCCAGAAATCGACGATCACCGGCTGCTGGCGCGACGCCTCGATGACGTCGCGTATGAAGTCCTTGGTGTTCGAATCCTTGACCAGGACGCCCTGCGGCGTGGCCGCAGCGCCATTACCTGCATTCGGTCCGCCGATAATCATGTTCATGGAGAAGCCCTCGAAGTCAATTCATCTCTAAATGGAACAAACGCGGCCTCTTTTCAATGACGGCTCAGCACACCGCGACAATCCGCGGGTCATGGCCGCAGGATTTGATGAAACTGACGAGGTCACTGGGCCGGATGGTGGTGGTCGCCGTGTTCTGCAAGGGATGATAGTTCACCAGATCCTCGGCCATCATGGCGGCTTCCAGGATCACCTTCACCCGATTGCCGGTATCGTTGATGAGGCCGAAGGGCGTGACCGATCCCGGCTCCACCCCCAGAACCTCCATCAGCAGCTCCGCCTTGCCGAAAGAGAGGCGCCGCGAGCCGATCCGGGCGGGTGCGGCCTTGAGATCGATCAGGGCGTCCTCAAGACAGACGATGAGCCAGATCTGGCCCTTGTCGTCCTTCAGGAACAGGTTCTTGCAATGCCCGCCGGGGATTTCACCGCGCAATGCACGCGCCTCCTCCACGGTGAAAACGGGGGCGTGATCGCGGGTTGCCGTTTCGATTCCGAGCGCTGCCAGGCGGGCAAAAAGCGCTTCGCGGGTCGCGGGCATGGCGGCCAATTTTCCTTGTGTGTGACGGCTGAGAGGTTGTTCTTGCATTTGGCGCGAGCTTAAGCAATAAGACGCGCCACCTACCGGCAAGCCGCCGGTGCTCAGGAAGCGGGCGTAGCTCAGGGGTAGAGCATAACCTTGCCAAGGTTAGGGTCGGGCGTTCGATTCGCCTCGCCCGCTCCAAACTTCTCAATCCGTCATCTGGATTTTGGTCGAGCGCTCGAAGCGGAGCGCTCGACTGTCTGCGGCGGGTTTGCCGGCCTAGCGGATGCCCTCGGAAGAAAGCACATTCCCAGAACTGTCGCGGATTTCCATGCGGCCGCGCAACGAGGCTTTGCTGTCGACGACGGCCCTACACCAATGCGCGGCATTGGTGGCGAGGGTGCCGGAGACGGTGCGGCAGCGTCCGCCCGCGGCGATGGCACCACCGCAAAATTCCGACGCCTCTGCGACGGCGTTGCCCGGTTCCACGAGAATGATCGAACTCGAGAAAGTCACCGCGCTGGCCCCGATGTTCGAATAGTAACAGACGGCCACCGATTGGGTTGGACCGCCATAGGCAGGTGCCGAACCCACGGTGGCGGCGTCCGCCACTGTTCCCATCCCGACGACGATTGCAGCGGCAGCTAGGATCGTGCGCATGATGTTCTCCACTATACCAGCTTGAGCGCTGGCCGCATCGGTTTAGCGTTTCCAATGCGGTATCGCAATCCGCTAACAACTGTAGCTTGTCCAAAGCGCCTTCCAGCACCGCATGGCGGGGCAGAGTTTCAGTCATATCTGCTTGCTCGATCCTGCGGGCCATGACGATAGACCCACCGCCCTTGCGCGGTTTGCATTACAATGCTTACGTCTCGAACATAGACCGCTGCCCGGCTTGACACAGGTGAGGCGCTGATGCTTGTTGACGTGAGACCCCTGGTTCGCAGCATCCTCATCGAGGAGCTTGCCTTAGGCCCCGAAGAGATCGGCGACGACACGCCCTTGCTCAGCGCCGGACTGGCGGACAGTTTCGCCCTCATTACCATCCTGACGGCGCTGGAGGAGGCCACCGGCCTGGCGATCGGCCAGGATGACCT
>JANPCA010000638.1:0-20259 GCA_031430715.1 Hyphomicrobiales bacterium
GCCTCGCGGTGGCTCGAGGCCTGGGCGGTGGTGACGGGGGCGGCCTGCCAGACGAGCGTGGCCAGCAGGGCCAACTTGAAGGCGGTCAGTGTGAAGGTCGAACGGGTTGCCATGGGTTTCCTCTCCAGTTGCATTGCCGGCTGCGGGTTGCTGTTCATGCCCGGCTGTCATGGGAAACGGCGGCTGTCCTCCGCAAAGTTTCACCCGACACAAAATCGTGATCGGCGGTGATGGCGGGTGTCTCTTGGCCCGCCTGTGCATAATGCGTGGGAGGGCTTGAAAGGCCAATCCAATCGCGCCAATGTCTCCGGCCCGGCGGCATGCCGGCATTACTGAGGCGAGGGGATTTCCGGTTATGCGTGTCACGATCGAAAGGTCGGCTTTTCTGAAAGCCCTGACCCATGTGCAAAGCGTCGTGGAGCGCCGCAACACCATTCCCATCCTCTCCAACGTGCTGGTGCAGGCGGCGGACGCCGCGTTGAAGCTGACCGCCACCGACCTCGATATCGAGATCGTCGAGAGTGTCGCCGCCCAGGTGGCCGTGAACGGCGCCGCCACGGTGCCCGCCCACATGCTCTACGACATCGTGCGCAAACTCCCCGATGGCGCCCAGCTGGAGCTCGAGCAATCGGGCGACGGCCGGGTGGCGATTTTCGCCGGGCGCTCGCGCTTCGCGCTGCAGGCGCTTCCGCCCGAGGATTTCCCCGATCTGGCGGCGGGCGAATTCCCCAACCGCTTCAACATCGCTGGAGCCGACTTGCGCGGCCTCATCGAGAAGACGCGTTTTGCCATCTCGACGGAAGAGACGCGCTATTATCTGAACGGCATCTACCTGCACGAGGTGGCGGCGGCCAATGTCTTGCGCGCCGTTGCGACCGATGGCCACCGCTTGGCCCAGGCGCAGATTGCCAGGCCCGAGGGTGCCAGTGGCATGCCCGGCGTCATCGTGCCGAGGAAGACCGTGCTCGAAGTGGTGAAACTGTTCGAAGGTGTGGACGGCGACGTCGAGGTGGCGCTGTCCGCCGCCAAGATCCGTTTCGCGGCGGGCGATCTGGTGCTGACCTCGAAACTCATCGACGGAACCTTCCCGGACTACGAACGCGTCATCCCGCGCCACAACGACAAGACGCTGGAGCTCGACACAAAAACCTTCGCCTCCGCCGTCGACCGGGTCTCGACCATCTCGATGGAGAAGGGCCGCGCCGTCAAGCTGCAGATCGGCCCGGGCAAGCTGGTGCTGACCGTCAACAATCCCGATTCAGGCTCGGCCGAGGAGGAGATCGCCTGCTCTTACGATGCCGAGCCGATCGATATCGGCTTCAATTCGCGCTACCTGATGGACGTGGCGGGCCAGGTCAAATCCGAGGCCATGGTGCTGCAATTGGCCGATGCCGGCTCTCCCACCATCATCCGCGATCCGGGCGATACCCAGGCCCTCTATGTGCTGATGCCGATGCGGGTGTAAGCCGGGGCCCGTGACCGATTCCGTAACGACCCTGATTACCCGCCTGACGCTGACCGGCTTCCGCAATCATGCGGCATTGCGGCTTGAGACCGATTGGCCGCTGGTGGCACTGAGCGGTGCCAATGGGGCTGGCAAGACCAATATTCTCGAAGCCATCTCCTTGCTGGCGCCGGGCCGGGGCCTGCGAGGTGCTGCCTTCGAGGACCTGGCCCGGCAAGACGGTGCCGGCACCTGGGCGGTGGCGGCGGAGTTGCAATCGGGCGGCGATGTGGTGAGGCTCGGCACCGGCTGGAGCGGCCAGAGCGAGGCGGGCGACATCGCGGGGCAAGGCCGCCTGGTGGTGATCGACGGCCAAGTGCAGAAGAGCTCGGGGGTGCTTGGCAATTACCTGCGCCTGTTGTGGCTGACCCCCGCCATGGACCGGCTCTTCGCCGGCCCCGCCTCCGACCGACGCCGCTTTCTCGACCGCATGGTGACGGCCTTCGACCCCGAACACGGCTCGCGCATCCTGGTCTTCGAAAAGCTGATGCGCGAGCGTAACCTGCTGCTCGAGGAGCAGCGCCCCGACGCGGCCTGGCTGGGTAGCCTCGAGGCCCACATGGCGGAGGCGGCGGTAGCCATTGCGGCGGCAAGACTTGTAGGCTTGGAGGCCCTCCAGGCCCATATAGCGATGGGGCGTGAACGCTCGTCGTTTCCGTGGGGCGAAGTGTCGGTCGAAGGTGATATCGAAGCGCTCGTGGCGGTGACACCGGCCGTGCGTGTCGAGGATGAATATCGTAAGCTGTGGCGCGATTCGCGATCGCTCGACCGGGCCGCCGGGCGCACCCTGCAAGGGCCGCACCGCAGCGATCTAGCTGTGCTGCACGGACCAAAGCAGGTGCCCGCGGGGCTTTGCTCGACAGGCGAGCAGAAGGCCCTGCTGATCGGCCTGGTCCTGGCCCAGGCGGAGGCTGTGAAGACCCGCACCGGGGCAGCCCCGGTGCTGCTCTTGGACGAGGTGGCGGCCCATCTCGACCGCACCCGCCGCGAGGGCCTGTTCGAGGCGCTGGCGGGTTTGGGCGCGCAGAGCTGGATGACCGGCACCGACGCCTCGCTGTTCGAGGGTGTCGCTGGCCGGGGGACCGTCTTTCATGTGGAAGACGGAAAGGTTAGGCAAGTGGTGGAAAACTGATGGCCGACGACAACAACGGAAACGAATCCTATGACGCCGACTCGATCAAGGTTCTGAAAGGCCTCGATGCGGTGCGTAAGCGCCCCGGCATGTATATCGGCGATACCGACGATGGCTCAGGCCTCCATCACATGGTCTATGAGGTCGTCGACAACGCCATCGACGAGTCACTGGCCGGTCATGCCGACCGGGTGACGGTGACCTTGAATGGTGACGGTTCGGTGACCGTCACCGACAATGGCCGCGGCATTCCGGCCGGCATCATGCAGGACGACGACCGCGAGCCGAAGCGCTCGGCCGCCGAGAACGTCATGACCGAACTCCATGCCGGAGGAAAATTCGAACAAAACTCCTACAAGGTTTCAGGCGGGCTGCATGGTGTCGGAGTCTCCGTCGTCAACGCGCTTTCGTCCAACTTGAAGCTCACCATCTTTCGCGATGGCAAGGAGCATTTCATGAGCTTCACGCACGGCGTGCCCGATGCGGCGCTCGCGGTGGTGGGCGAGGCATCTGGCCGCAAGGGTACCGAAGTGAGTTTCACGCCGTCGACCGGAACCTTCACCAAGGTCGATTTCGATTTCGCCACGCTGGAACACCGCATGCGCGAACTGGCCTTCCTCAATTCCGGCGTGCGCATTCTGCTGTCGGATCAGCGCAGCGTCGAGACCCGGGATGTCGAGCTCTACTATGAGGGCGGCATCGCCGCTTTCGTGCACTATCTCGACCGCACCAAAAAGGCGATCCTGCCCGAGCCGATCATGATCCATGGCGAGAAGGAGGGCATCACCGTCGACTGCGCCCTGTGGTGGAACGACAGCTACCATGAGAATGTCCTGTGCTTCACCAACAACATCCCGCAGCGCGATGGCGGCACCCATCTGGCGGGTTTCCGTGGCGCACTCACCCGCGTCGTCAACAATTATGCCAATGACTCAGGCATCGCCAAGAAGGAGAAGGTGGCGCTGACTGGCGACGATGCCCGCGAGGCGCTGACCTGCGTGCTGTCGGTGAAAGTGCCGGACCCCAAGTTCTCGTCGCAGACGAAAGATAAGTTAGTTTCCTCCGAAGTGCGCCCCGTCGTCGAGAATCTCGTCAACGAGCAATTGGGCGCCTGGTTCGAGGAGCACCCTTCCGAAGCGAAAGCCATCGTCGGCAAGGTCGTCGAAGCCGCCGCGGCGCGCGAGGCGGCGCGGAAAGCCCGCGAACTGACCAGGCGCAAGGGCGCGCTCGACATGGCGGGGCTTCCCGGCAAGCTCGCCGAATGCCAGAACCGCGATCCGGCCCAGACCGAAATCTTCATCGTCGAGGGCGATTCGGCCGGCGGTTCCGCCAAGCAGGCGCGGAACCGCGAAAACCAAGCCGTGCTCCCCCTGCGCGGCAAGATTCTCAACGTCGAACGGGCTCGCTTCGACAAGATGCTGTCCTCCGCCGAGATCGGCACGCTGATCACGGCCTTGGGCACCGGCATCGGCCGCGAGGAATTCAACGTCGAGAAACTGCGCTACCACAAGATCATCATCATGACCGATGCCGACGTCGACGGCGCCCATATCCGCACGCTCTTGTTGACCTTCTTCTACCGCCAGATGCCGGAGGTGATCGAGCGCGGCCATCTCTATATCGCCCAGCCGCCGCTGTACAAAGTCAAGCGCGGATCGTCGGAACAATATCTGAAAGACAACAAGGCGCTTGAAACTTATTTAGTCGATACCGGCCTCGACAGCTCGATCCTGGTGCTGGCCAATGGCGAGGAACGCGGCGGCGCCGATCTCCGCGCCATCGTCGAGGAGGCGCTGTCGATCCGCGCCGCACTCGATGCGCTGCACATGCGCTATTCGCGTTCCGTGGTCGAACAGGCGGCGATCGCCGGGGCGCTCAACCCCGAAGTGCTGTCGAGCGCTGCCGTGGCCGAGACGGTGGCGCGCGCCATCGCCAGCCGTCTCGACAGCATATCGGATGAGACCGAGCGCGGCTGGCAGGGCCAGCCCACCGCCGACGGCGGCCTCAATTTCATCCGCGAGGTGCGCGGTGTGAAGGAGGCCTGGACGCTCGACGGCAAGCTCATCGCCTCGGCCGACGCCATCCGCCTCGGCCGCAAGGCCTCCCATTTGAAAGAGATCTACGACCGGCCGGCCAAGCTCCGCCGCAAGGATGGCGAAACCGCGATCTATGGCCCCAGCGATCTGCTCGGCGCCATCTTCACGGTGGGCCGCAAGGGCATTGCCATGCAGCGCTACAAGGGGCTTGGCGAGATGAACCCGCAGCAGCTCTGGGAAACAACCCTCGACCCCAATGTGCGCAGCCTGCTCCGCGTGCGCGTCGCCGAACTCGACCAGGCCGACGACATCTTCACCAAGCTGATGGGCGACGTGGTCGAGCCGCGCCGCGATTTCATCCGCGAGAATGCGCTGAGTGTGGCGAATTTGGACGTGTGATTCAACCCCCGATAATGACGATTGGATTTCGCGCGATGCCGATGTCCCGGGCCAAAGCCGAGAGGCGCCGAATGGCGGCGTCTTGCATGCCGGATGTGAGATCGGTCCGGGCACGGATCACACCTTGGCGGCGGTTGAGATAGGAATTGAGCCGGACGTCTGGACTGGATTGTGCTTGCGCATTCGCCGGTAGCTGCGAGAGGATTTGGTTTGCCACCGTCACGCCGAGACTGACGGCGGTATCGAAATGAATGCGGGCAAGTTTACCGGGAAGTGTGTCGCAGTCGGCCGGCAGCCAATAACTTAAATAGTAGATTTCGATAACCTCGGCATCGCTCATCTCGCGGAGGTCGCGGCTGGCGAGGTTTTTGTTCGAGCGATATGCGTCATAGGTACTCTGGGTGATGCCGGCATTGGTCGCTTCCGGCATGATGCGGGTGATCAGGAAGCCGCCTTCCTGGGCCTTGGTGAAGGCGGCGGCGGCGATGAAGGCGGGCGGCAGTGGATCGGGGAGGCCGGTGGCGGTGACGGCGGGCGCGGCGGCGGGCGTCAGGGCCGTCACAAGCGCGGCGGCATGTGGCCAGATGTCGATCATGCCCATCAGCGAATGCATCTGGGGATCGAGCACGCGCAGATCGCCATCAGCGGCCCCGGTGACGATGCGCCCGTCCTTGAGACGGATGGCCGCGGTGACCACATCGTCATGGGGCGTCAGCCGCGTGCCATCGTCCATGGCAGCAGCACCATCCTCGGCCGTATCGAGCAGGCTGCCATTGGCAAAGGCATAGCCCTGGCCCTTGAGGCTGCCTTCGGTTTCGCTGATCCTGATGCCCGTCGCCGTGGCGAACACCTGGCGCCGTCCGGTGTAGTCGATGAGTTCGATGGTTTTGTCGTTGTCGCGGACGTTAATGGCAAGACAGCCGAGACAGCCGGAATTGGCGATATGCTCGAGGTTCCAGATGCGCGCGGTGTTGTCATTGGAGGCCTTTACGATCCGTTTGCCATCGGGACTGAACATGGCCGAATAGACCCAGTCCTCATGGCCCCTGAGCACCGCCAGTTCCTTGCCCTCCGCATCCCACAGTCGGGTGGTCTTGTCGCCAGACGCCGTCACAATGCGGCTTCCATCGGGGCTGAAGGCGGCGGAGGTGACCCAGCCCTCGTGGCCCCCAAGCACCGCCTGTTGCGTGCCCGCCGCATTCCACAGCTGCGCGGTCCCGTCATCGGACGCCGTCACGATCCGGCTACCATCAGGGCTAAAGGCCGCGGACTTGACACCGTCTTTATGGCCCCTCAGTACTGCCAATTCCTCGCCCGCTGCATCCCACAGTCGCGCAGTGTTGTCTGAGGACGCCGTCACGATGCGGCTTCCATCGAAGTTGAATGCGGCAGAGTCAACGATGCCCTCATGGCCCCTGAGCACCGCCAGCTCCTTACCAGTTGCATCCCACAGCCGCGCGGTCGAGTCCCAGGACGCCGTGAGGATGCGGCTGCCATCTGGACTGAACGCAGCGGTGGTGCCAGTCCCATCATGTCCCTTGAGAACCGCCAGTTCTTTGCCCGCCGCATCCCACAGCTCCGCCGTGCCGGTGCTTGAAGCCGTCACAATGCGGCTACCTTCGGGACTGAAGGCGGCGGAGGTGACAGCGCCCTGATTGCCCTTGAGCACCACCAATTCCTTGCCATCTGCATCCCACAGCCGGGCGGTGTTGTCATCTGACCCCGTCACGATGCGCCTGCCATCAGGACTGAAGGCGGCGGAGGTGACAGGGGCCTCATGGCCCTTCAGCACCGTGACGACGCCGGGGATCGTGTCGCCGCCTGCCGCCCCCTTGAAGGCATCGAGCAGCACCGGCTGGCCCGACTTTGCGTCCAGAGCAAAGGCACTGAACTGTCCCTCGCTGTCGACGCTGGCAATTGCCGCACCTTGCGCTCCCATAAGGCCGCCGCCTGCGGTGGCGATCAGCGCCACCGGGTCCTTGCGCGCTTGCTCCGCCCGGCTGATGCTGATCTGTGCCCCACGCGGCTTCTTGAGGTCGATCACCGCCACCCGGCTGTCGACAAAGCCCAGGGCATAGGTGGGCAGCGCCTCGCCTTGTCCGAAGCGCGCCACGGCGGTGGGACGGACGTTGAGTTCGCCCAACAGTTCGAAGACTTCGAGGCTGTTGCTGATGCTGATGTTGTAGGCCTCGCCGCCGCCCTTCGGCTCAGGCGCTTTGCGGATCAGGATCGATTCATCGCCGAATTGAGCCGACAGAACATGTTCGGCGTTGGAGGGAAAGGAGGACGAGGCGATCTCGGCGAGGTCCACTCCGGCAGACGAGAGCGATCCATCGGGATGCATGATTTCGACCAGGTTTTCACCCGTCGCGGCTTTGGTGATCATCAGTGTACTGACATCCGAGACCTGATTGGCGCCGAGTGGTTGCTGCTTCGCCAGATCGAAAGTCATGACGACGCCATTGGTATCGGCGGCGGCGAGGATGGTTCCGTCCTCGGAGGAGACCAGTGCTATGACGGCGCCGTCGAAGCTGTGTTCGAGGGTGATCGAGCGGTCGATGGCCCAATGCAGGAACAGCGCCACGCTGGCTGGAACGGCGGCGAAGGCCGTCAATATTTCAAGCTTGCCGAACTTCAGTTTCCGGCGTGCGAAAACATCATAGGCCATGCGCAGGCCGAGGAAACCGAGGGCCAGGAACGACGCCATGGCGAGCCAGCCGTGCAGGGACAACAGCGTGGTCATGCGATGTCCCAGTCTAGGCTGCTGGCGAGCTGATCTAAACGGCCAGGGGCGAGAGCGCCGTCTGGACCATCAATCCGGATATTGGACATTTCAAGTCTCTCAAGAAGTTCCGGCACTTTAACGTCGCCGATTGAAACAGGTTGAACGGGGATATTGTTCCGCTCAGCCGTCAGCAAGTCCTCCTTCATGCGCACCGACAAGCCGGATTCGGTAAGAACCAGAATGAAGGCAGAGGCGCGTACGACTTCTTCAGGTGCTGGTTCAGCATTTGAATTGGTCAAGATCGCAAAGCCTCGCGCACTGAGGGCCCGCTCTAACTCGTCGCTCAACGCGCTAGGCTCGCGCAGGCTTACAAACACGGGTGGCCGTTTGACCTTACCCTTGGAGCCAGCTTTCTGGTGCGTGAAGAGCCGCCTTAACTACGAAACGGGTTTCGCCCACGTGAAATCGAGCACGGATTTCATCGCGGGCCTGAAGTTCCACTTCTCGAGCAGCCCCTTGACCGTGCCGTCCTCGATCTTGGCGAAGATCCAGGCGGCGAGCGGGATGGCGAAGAGCAGCGTCAAGGGCATGTAGGCGCCGGGGCGCAGCGTATCCGTACCGGGGGTGACCCGCCAGGCGATGAGCGATAGCAGCCCGGCGATGGCCAGCTTGTCCCATTGCAGCTTGAGAAAATCCCGGCACTGGGATGCGAGGCTGGGTTTCAGATGATCGGGCAGCGGGAAGCCGTCGGCGTCGGTGATGGTGCTGATGAAGAGCGGGTCGCCCGCCGGGCGGCGGCCGAGAGAAGGGACCATGGCGCCGGTTTTCAGTTTCACCAGGCCCACGTCATCGCCCCTGTCCTGGGTCTTCATGATCGCCCAGATGAGTTCGATCGCCTTGAGACGCAGCGCCTCGGGCAGCAGGTCCATCATGCGCCGCCTGAGCCATTCCGGCATGGTGCCCTCGCGCAGCCACGGCAGGCGGGTCAATGCCGCCAGGCGCGGCTCGGCATAGAGCTCGGCACCGCCCAGATCGAGATTGCGCCCGAGATAAAGCGTCAAGTCCCATTGCAGGGCCGGATAGATGGCCAGCGCCGCCAGCCACATGAGGCCCGGCGTATCGAGATAGGAGCGCAGTGCCGCTTCCAGCCTATTCCATTCGGGAAGCCCGTCATCGCCCTCGTCGGGATCGGTTTCCGATGTCCAGTAATGGGGCTCGGAGCGGATGGCCGCGGGCAGCGGGCGGATGTCGCCGCCCTGGCCAAAACCATAGGCGCGGGTCAGCGGTGCCGCGTTGCCGCCGAGACCCATCAGCTCGGCGAGGGCGGCCAGCCCCTCGACGGTGGCGCGGCCCAGCGGCAGGCCCAGCTCGCGCGCCACGGCATAGTCTTCCGCGGCCCATTCGGCGATGGGCTTGGGCGTCAGCATGGCGCGGTCGGGCCATAGGGTGAGCGCTAAGGCCCAGGGCTCGGGCTTCAGTGTCAGGGGCTTCAGGTAGCCGCGGCCTTCGCCCAGGATGATGAGGCGGCGGTCGTTATGCTGGGCGGCTATATCGTGGATGGGTTCGGCGGGCGCGTCCCATGCGGCATGGAGCAATGCCGGGCTGTCGAAATAGACATAGCGCACGGCAACGACGCCGGCATCGATGAGGCGAAGATAGAGCGCCTCGAGCCGCTGGGCTTCCTGGTCGAAGCCGTTCTTCGCTTCAATGAAGACGAGGTAGGCTGGCGATGAGGTGATTTCACCCGCAATCGGCGTGAACAATCCGCCGGCCCCGATCGTCGCCCCAACCGTGCGTTCCGGATCGACCGTCAGGAAGGCGACATGCTGGCGGACATTCAAGGACCGCGCGATACCCGACATCCAGGCCTTGTCGGTGCGGTTCTTGAGAATGCCGGCAGGCGCCGCAAGCACCATGCTGTTCTTGTGGAGGGGATCGTCGGGCAAGTCCTTGGGCCGCTCCAAGTAGAGGCGCCGGCGGCCGGACCAGTGCTGGATCCACAGCGCCAGGATCAGGAAGGGCACCATGGCGGCGACCACTCCGAGGAGCGGATGAGCGGTGCTGACGGCGGCGGCGGGCGGCGGTGCCCAAGTGGCATCAGTAAATCCCTTAGGTTCCGGATCGCGGTTCGACATGGCGATGAAGAAGGCCCGATCCAAGAGGTCGTCGGCATCGAAACCGGGCGCTGGCAGCGCAAGGCTGCCGCCGAGAAATCCCCGCAAGGCCGCGATGCGGTCCTGGCGCGGCAATGCGAAGCTGTTGAAGCCGGGGTTGTTGATGAAAGCAAAACCGCCATCGGCGAGCCCCCGGATATAAACGAAAGCCGGTGCGGCGAAGCGGTAGTTCAGCGGCACCGGCACGGCGCCCAGCGCCTGCATGCCGCTGACGAGGAGGGAGCGGGTCCGCTGATCGTCAAGATTGAGGGGCGCGTTTCCGGGGGAGCTTGCCGCGCTGCACCAGTTCGGTGAGGGACATGGGGATTCCGCCGCGCAATTCGGGCGGCGGCCAGCCCGCCTTCCGCAGCTCGCGGAGCGTCGGTGCCGCCGAGAGTTTGCCTTCCGAAATCAGCCGGTCGATATCCTGCAGCAGCGCGTCCGTGGTCCACACGCCATCTGGCACTTCGGGCTTCGGAACCGTGCTGTCAGGCGGCGGTTCGACAACGATGATGGGGGGCGGTTCCACCTTCACCACGGGCGTCACCTCCGCTCCCGGCATCAGCCAGATGCCGATGGCCAGGGCCGCGGCCACGCTCAGGAAAACGCCGATCCAGGCCGGGTCGATGCGCCGCGCGGCGGCGGCCAGCCGCGCCATGGACCCCGGTTTGGGCGGCGGCCGCGGCTGTTGTGGCGGCGGCATTTCCTTGGCGGGCAGGAAGGCCAGGTCGAATTCAGCGGCGATCTGGCGTTGCTCGGCGGGGTTGCGGGCCAGCAGGCTGGTGAACATGGCGCGCGCATAGGAGGCGGGTGCCGCACTCTCCGCCGCGGCGAGAAAGAGTTCATGGGCGCGCAAGGATTCGCGGACTCCGATATGCACCTGGCGCTGGTCAAGGGCGGCGAGAAACAGATCGAGCTTGCCGCGGTCGGCGGCCGAGATGGTGACTGGAGGCGCCCCGTCCATGGCCATGTTCAGGGCTTTGCGGCGGCCCTGGACATCAGGGCATCGAGGTGCTTGCACACGTCGGCGCGGTCATCCCTGGTCTTGATCAGCGTGCCCATGGAGCGGCGCACGAGATCCGGCGCTTGCCGTTCGAGGGGCCTCGTCAGGTCGGCGCCCATGCCGGCCAGGGACTGCAGCCAGTTCAGCAACTCGGCGATGCCGGGCGGCTTCCTCAGTGGCAGGTCCGTGCCATCGCGGAGCGCCACGAAGAGATTGACGGCCTCCCGCGTCAGGGTTTCCGCGCCCGTCATGGCATATTGCCTGGCGGTATCATCGGGCAGGCCCGAGCCCTTGAAACGCTCCGGCCCCAGGCGCCGGTTGATGATCAGGGCAAGGCGCTCCGGCCCCGGGTCGTCGATGTGGTGATAGATGCAGCGCCTGAGAAAGGCATCGGGCAGCTGCTTTTCGCTGTTGCTGGTGAAGAGCACGAAGGGGCGCTTGCCCGGCGGTGCGGCGGGTATGCGCGACGCACCAGCCGCGCCGAATTCGGTGACCGTGAAATAATACTGTTCGATCTCGTTCAGGATATCGTTGGGAAAATCGCGCGGTGCCTTGTCGACCTCGTCGATGACGACGACCGAACGGAAGCCGCTGCCGGGCCAGGCCAGCTCCATTGCCGCCTCGCCGCTCAGTCCCTGCAGGATCGAGCGTTCGCGCGGCAGGAAGGTTTCGACCTCGCCGCGCGGACGCGACAGCAGGATGGCTTGCCCAAGGGCTTGAAAGGCGATGTAGCGGCGCGGGTCGGACTGGGTCTTGCCGCCGCCTCCGGCCTGGGCCGCCTGGAAGCGGCCGACGACGTCGAACGAATAGAAAATGTCCCGGGCGAGCGACGTCGACTTGGTATCGAACTTGAACGGCGGATAGGGATAGCCAAGCGCGAAGGCCACAGCGCCGCCGAGCTGGGTCTTGCCGCAGCCGGGCTTGCCGGTGACGACGAGCGGCAGGCCGAGCAGCAGTGCGGTGTTGACGGCGGCTTCGAGATCCTCGCCCGGGATATAACCGGCGGGGTCGTCCAGTCCGTAGCGGGGCGCCACCTCGACGGCGAGCGGCTCTTGGCGTGCGGCGGCCGGGGCATCCGCCGTGGCGCCTTTGTAGAACTGGAACTGTGCCATCTCGAGTGCCTCCGTCTAGCCGGCCCGGTCAGTGATCTTGGCGAGCCAATTCAAGCGATATTCCTGGTAGACTTTCTTCATGGGCAAGGACGGGGCGCCGTCGAACAGCGCCTCCGCGGCCATGCGCACATCCTCCATGTCATAGCTGCCGCGGACCGGATCGAGGTTGAGCCAGGCATCGATGTCATCGAAGGTGATCGGCTGCGGCGGCTCGACGAGGCGCGGCCCCGCCAGCGCATCGAGGAAGCCCTCGTGCCATCCGCAAAAGTCCTTCAGTGCACTGAGCATCAAGGCGCCGGGCGCCCTGTGCCGGATGCCGAAAAGGACGAGAGGGTGCATGGTTTCCGTGCAGCCAAGCGCCTTCCACCAGCCGATGCAGAGGGCGAGAAGCTTGCGCTGCTCGGCGTCCGGCGCGTCCTTCTGTGTATCGCTCCAAAACACCGGCGCGCGCCTTTCGATTTTCTTGGCGAAGGCTTCGATGGCGGTTTTTTCATCGGCGCTGCCGGTATTGACATCGGCGGGCGAGATGAAGATCGACTCGGCGTTGAACACGTCGGAGACATAACTTCTCAGACCCTCGATGCTGTTTGGCGCGTGGCGCGGCCACGGGATGGTGTGCAATTGCGCCGCCCGTTTTATACGCACGGGAAAGGTATAGCGCTCGATGCGGGTCTTCAGCAGGTCGAGGCAGTCCTGCGTGTTATAGGGAAGGAGCAGGATATTACCGCCCGCCGCGGTGGCCTGGTTCGAGGCCGCTGCCAGGAAGGGCGATTCCTGCAATTCGCGGTCGATCAATGTGTGCAGCAGGTCGATGCCGATGCCCTTCTGGTTCGGCGTTTGGGCGGTGGGCAGGGCGGCGATGTTCTGGCCGGCCGAGAGGATCTGGCCGCCCGGGTTGTCGCCCAGCGAAAGTCCGGCGGCTTTCTCGAATGCCTCGGCGATCTTCACCAGCGCCAGGTCCTGTTGCGGCTCGCTGAGCGTCGACAGCGGCAGCTCGGGCGGGCTCAGCGCCTGTAGCTGGCCGAGCATCATGCGCGACAAGGTCGATGGGCGCACCGGTATCCAGAGAATGGCGTGGCCCTTGGCCCTGAGCTCCACGAGTTTCGGCAGCTCGTGTTTCCAGATGAAATCCGAATTGAGGAAATCCTGGCTGACCAGCAGCAGCGAGCATTGCGACTGGGTAATGGCGTTCTGTATCTCTTCGCTCCACTCGGACCCCGGCGGGATCCGGGTGTCATCCCAGAGGTCGAGTCCGCCGGCCGCCAGTCCCCTGGGCGCGATGAATTTCTTGATCCTGTCCAGCCAGAGACTGTCTTCCTTGCAATAGCTGACAAACACGTTCCTGGTCATGGCGGCTGGGGTCAATTGCCTCCGGTTGGATGATCGAAGCGCGCTTGGCGCCGGACCATCATACTACGGCCCCGGCGCGAATTTATCGATGGTTTCGGCGATTTTCACCAGCGCCAATTCTTGTTCCGGTTCGCTGAGCGCCGACAGGGGCTTGCCCGGGTCCCAGGCGGCTTGCAGCTTGCCCAGCACGGTGCGGGATGTCAACGACGGCCGGATGGGAATCCAGAAGACCACATGGCCCGCCGCCCGCATCTCGATCAGTTTCGGCACCTCGTGTTTCCAGATGAATTCGCTGTCGAGGAAATCCTGGCTGGCGAGCAGGATGGAATAGACCGATTGCCGGATGGCCTGGTCGATCTCCTCGAACCATTCCGATCCCGGCGGAATGCGGCTGTCGTCCCACAGGTCGAGGGCCCCGGCACCAAAGGCACCGCGCGGCGCCACGAATTTCCGCACCTTGTCCAGCCAGTCCTTGTCCTTGTGGCTATAGCTCACGAAGGCACCCTTGGGCTTGGCGGTGCCGGTTGAAGTCATCGCCATCACGCCTTTTCGTCCGTGAGCCGTTCGATCGTTTCGCGAATTGCCGATACGCTGGCCAGCAGATTATCCCCCCGCGGCCAGACATCGATGCCTTGCAGGCACTCCTCGATGAATTCGAACTGTTCCATGACGGCGCGCAATTCCAGATGCGAGCCGCCGCGCCGCCAGGCGGCCTTGAACAGGCCGACCGCTTCACCGATGCGCGATTCCAGCTTGCCGTCCAGAAGCGCTTCCACGATCAATGCGTCGAACCGGGCATTGAGGATGTAGAATTCCGGATTGGTCCGGTCCTCGTTCGCGGCATTCTCGCGGCAGGCCTTGAGCAATTCGGCTTGATCCGCCGTGATGGCGGCCCAAGTCTTGTTCTTGGCGTGGGCGTTGAGCGCGGCGAGCGCTTCAAGGAGCAGCTTGTTGAGACCTGGGTAATAGAGCTGCGCCTGGCCGCCGCCAGGCTTGCTGGCGATAAGACATGCGGCGTGATAGGCATCGATCGCTTGCTTCAGCAGTTTGCCGCGCTGGCGGCGCGGCTTGATGGCGGCAATGCGCTTGATGGCGCTGCCCACCAGGCTGTAACGCTCGACCGTGGCGCCGTCGCCCAGGCCGCTCGTCGAAAGCGCCTTCTTCAACGCGCCGATCTGATCTTTGGCGTTGTTCAGGTCTCTGATCGACTTGGTATTCTGGTTGCGCAGCGCTTCCGCCCTGGCGGCCACCGGGTTCTTGCCTTCGAAGGTGGATGCATCCTTGGCCTTCAGGGCGCGCAGCTCCGCCGCCGCGTGCTTGGCCCGGAGATTGGCCAGCTGCTCGATCGCCTTCAGGCTCGACTCGGCGTCGCTCGCCCTGAGCGCGGCCTCGTAGGCGGCGATCGCCTTGTCGAATTGATCGGCCTTGGCGTAGGCCTTCGCCAGCCCCTCCTGGACTGCCGACTTGCCAAGCCAATCCGAAACCTGCTCAACAAGCTGTTCGATGTCGCCGCGCGCGTCGGCGAGTTTCCGCAGCGAGGCCGTGGCCGCCCTGGACGACAGGTTTTCGAGTTCGATGACCGCCTCGGCCTGGGACAGGAGTTTTTGCCCGGCCACCGCGCCGCCAGCACTGCGTGCGACAAGCTGATAGTCGGGATCGCCGTAGCATTGATAGGCGCCCCAGGTGTTGCAATTGGGATTGGCGTCATGGGCGGCGCCGCGTCCCGCCTTCACCGCCTGGGCGAAGGTCGCTCCGCCCAGCAAGGTGGAATAGAACTCCTTGGCGAATATCAGGGCGGCGTTGTCGTTCACCGCCCAACCCGCCGCGACCACTGCCTTGGCGCCGTTCAGGATGAACTGGTGGGCGAGATTGCCGGCCAGCCGGTGCCGGTCGTTCCACACCTTTTGCTCCTTATCGGCGGGAGCGATCTTGCCGAGATAGCAGCAATTGAGGAACACCAGTTCCGGGAAAGGCCGGATTTGATCGACCTCGGCGGCGGTGAAGAAGGCGCCGCCGCCAAGCACCATGCCGGTCACGGCTTGCGGCTTGCCGTTCACCATGCGCGGCGTGCCGTCCGCTTCCGTCACCGCGTGCTCATAGACGCCGTGGGCGGCGATATGCATGATCCGGCCACTGCGCAGCAACGCGTCGGTGATCTCGGCGCAGGACTTCTTGATCAACAGCTTCGGGTCGTACCCCTCGCCCGATGACCGCAACAGTTCCGCCACAGCCTCTGCTTCCTTCTGGGCGCCCTCCAACTCCACGAAGCCGCTGCCCTCCGGGCTGACCGAGTCGCCGATCACCACGGCGGTCTTGTCCATGGCACGCCCGGTCAGCAGCGTCGGCCTGACGTCGATCAATTGCCGGATGCAGCTGCCGCGCACCACCATCGGCTCGTTCTTGAACCCTAGGCGGTCGTCGAGCAGTTCCCAGGGGTAGGCGGCGGCGGCCGGATCGAGGATCAACACGATGTCGCGGTCCTCCGCCGCATGGGCCTTGAATTCCTTGGGCGTCAGCAACTCGAACAGCGTTTCCGAAACCGCCTTGTCCGTCACCGTCTGGGCGGTCAATGAGTTGATATAGGGATCGATGAGGGCCGCCTGGGTGGCGAGCGAAACCTCCGTGGCCCGCGCCGAACCGTCCAGTACGGTGAAGACCAGAGAACCCTTGTGACAGCCCTCGTCCCCGCCGCGAATCTGGATCTTGCGCGCCCATTCCGCGCCCTCCGATGGCGCGATGCGGCGGCGCTTGCCCCCCACCGTCCCGAGCCTCAACTCGATCTCGAGGTTTTCCTTGAAGCGGGTGTCGCCTTGCAGGTCACGCAGCACGCGCAGCGCGGCGATCGCCATGTCCTCGTAAAGTTCGACGATCTCGATGTCGGCGAATTCGGCGTCCTTGAACTCGTCAAGCGCCGCCAGTTCGTCCTTCACGTCGATCAGCCCGTCCATCATGGACGACACGGCATCGCGCAGGGAAAGCCTGCTTTCGCGGTGGCCGATCAGCAGCGTCGAGAGTTGCAGGGATTGCTTGCCGGCCCGCCCATCGGCCGAAATGTCGGCGTATTTCTTCAGGCCATAGGCATAGGTGCGGCGCAAGCCGCCGGGACTGAGATCGCCAAAGGGGCCGAGTCCGATCACCAGCGCGCCCGGCGGCCTGCCCTGCTCGTCGAGAATCAGTTCGGCGGATTCGAGACGCCCAGCGTAGAGCCCCAGGGTGCGCTTGCGGCTCATGCGGCGATCGAGATGGCGGTCGAGCGCGGCTTCCGCACCGCGGATGGTGTCGCGTTCGTAATGCCCGACGACAACCGGATAATGCGCGAAGGCGAGATCGCCATGCACGACCTTGATCCTGATCTTGCTGACCGGCCCGCGAAGCCCTTCCGGCCGCGGCGCGGCACCCATGACGGCGTCCATCAGATCCTTCTCCGAGGGATAGACCTCGATCGGCGTGTCCTTGATCTCCTCGGGTGCCGCGATGGCGGCACGCGCCTCGGCGGGAGGCGAGGTGGGAAGCCTTGTCGTCTGTCCAGTGGACAGGAGATCGAGGTAGGCGTCAAAGGACTTCTCGTGCCGCGGCAGGTCGCCGTGGGCGGCATCGGCAAACCACGTCGTGACGCCCGGCAACTGGCCGCTCGACCATGTTACGCGCCCGTCGCCCTGGCGCGTGCCGGCGATCGAGAATTTATTGCCGGCATCGAAGCGCAATTCCGCCGGCGTTGGATGCGGCGATCTCCCCGCCACATAGGCGAGGTTCCGCCCCGACAGCGAAAGACCGCCCAGCAGTTGCCAGGTCTTTTCGGCCGCGGCCAGCGCGGCGGCGGCGGGCGCGGCCCACTCCGCCTTGTCCACACCGCGCATCATCGCCCAGGTGGCTGGCAGGTAAGGATTGCTGCTGCCGTCGCGCGGCAGAAGCTCGAGCACGCCGGGAAACGCCGACACCATCGTCAGCAGTTGATTCATGTCATGCGTGACGTCGAAGAGTTCGATCAGTCTGATCGTCTTGTCGCGGCCGAGTAAAGTCGTGACGGTGGAGCAGGCACCCTTGTTGGGCGTGCCGAGCATGACAAAGCGCCCCCCCGGATTGTGCATGATGCGCGCCCAAAGATCGGGCTTCTGCACCGCCATGGCGCGCACCACGAGGCCTCCCGTCGAATGCCCGATGAAGCGGATCGGCTGCGCCGTTTCCTTCATCTTTTTCTCGACCGCGATGGCCAGCCGTGCCCCCTCGGTCAGAATCGACTGGCGCCAGTCATAGCCGAAGGCGACCGTTTCGTGGCTCGCCGACAGGTAATCGGAGAGTGCCGAATAGTAATCCTCGAAAACTCCAGCCTCCTTCACATCGGGGCCGTTCCACGTCAGGCCGGCGATGCCGCCAGTGGCGATCCGCGGCGCGTCGAACCAGATCGGCACGCCTTTGACTTCGAGCCTGGAGCCCATGGTGCCGGGGAGGATAAAGACGACGGGCAACGGCCGCTTGCGTTCCACCGCGGCGGCGCGCGTGGGCGGCGGCGGCTGGATGAATGCCGCGATGGGCTTGAACCCGTCCTTCTCGGTGAGCCGCAGGTTCAGGGCATCGGCGATGCCCTTGGCGGTCTTCTTGCGGGCAAAATAGTCGAAGTGATTGACGTCGGCACCCTGGTCGAACATGGCGACGTCGCTGCCGCGCCGCCAGGCGCCGCCATACATGGCGCTGGTGTTCACCACGAGATCGTGCTGTTCGAGATAGAAGAGATCGGTGGCGAGAACCTTGAGGCGCCCCCACACGCCGCTGCCCTCGATGTCCCCGGCGATGACCGTGAGCCGGTTCGACAGGTTGACGTCGGCGCGGTTCAGCATGCGGATCAAGGGCGACTCCGGCATCTGCGCCTCAAGGCCAGGTAATTCTTTCGGGTCGGTGCGCTGCTTGGCCACCGCCAGCAGCAGGCCCATGGTGAGGTCGTAGACCGGATTGACCGTCAGGGCGGGAATAAGCTTCAGGCCGTTGACGACCAGCGACAGGTAGCGGTCGAGCCGGCCCGAGGCGAGTGTCGTGCCGCGCGCCGGGCAACCGGCCCGGACAAGCTGACGGATTTTAAATTTCTTTTGTGCAAGCAGCGCATTCAGTTTCTTGAGACTCGTGATTTCAACTTCGCCGGTAGCGGCGTCCTGGCGCGCGTTCTGGAAGATTTTGAAATCCAATTCGTCGAAGGCCGCCACCATGGCGCCATTGCCGTCGACCCTGGCCGAGCGGCACAGGAGCTCGGCCACCAGCCCGCCGCGCGAATGGCTGATGAGATCGAATTCGGCCCCGTCCGGCAGAGCCTCCGCGAGTTCGATGGCGTTTTCGATCGGGTTCAGCGACAGTGTCCGGTGCTCGAAGGCGAAGACGCGGCCGCCGTAGGATTTGAAGATTTCCTCCCATGCGGACTTCTGCTCCGGCATCCGGCCAAAGCCGCCTTCGCTGCTCGAAGCCGTACCATGGATGAAGACCAGCGAGGGACCGCCCGCCATATCCTTGGCCGTGTCGATCCTGGACTCCGGCTTGGCATCCTTGCCGAAAAGATAGAGTCCGGACCCGCCATGCGCGAGGCGGCTTTCGAGTTTTGCCTCGAGCTTGGCGGCGATCGCCTTGGCGGCCTCGTCAACCACATCGACTGTGAACAGGTCGAGCGCCTTCACCAGCCAGCGGCCGGCGCCGCGGTTGGCCTCGCCGATGCCGAGGTCATGCGGAACGACCAGCCTTTCGCCGCCGCGCGCCTTTGCCGTGACACCATAATCAGCTTCCGCCTGCTTGACGCTGGTCCACAATTCGATACCGCTGTCGAGCGTGATCTTGATGACATCGGCTTCGCCGGTCTCTGGCGAATCGACCGACTCGCCGCGGCCGCGCGTGGTATCGACCCTGGTGCTGAGATAGGGCTTGAGTTCAATGCCGAGATAATCGTTCTTGGTGTGGGTGGTGGCGGTGGGGCGTCCGGGAAAACGGTAGTTCGGCATGGGAGAACCCTTTCGTCGCCTGCTTTCCACGAGGGCGCAATCATGCCTTACGTGGCGGCAAAGGGCAAGCGTGGAGTGTCTGCAGCGTTACCGCGGCCGGTGAGCGGTGGGCTCCAGGCCCCGGGGGTGGAATGCGCCACCGCCAGGCGTCCAGGAAGCCTCCGCCTTCCGCCATATCCGGGATGCGCTGGGCCGGTTCCGGCCTGTTGCCGGCCCGGTTGGTGCCCATGTTGACCGCCGTATCGAAGCGGCGGAAGGCAAGTTTGCTGCCGAGCTTGCCGCACGTGGCCCGCGGCCAGTAAGTGTTGCGGCAGATGCCGGCCACTTCGGCGCCGCCGATGGGCTTCACGTCCTTGTGCCCCTGGTCCTTGGTTTTGCGATCGTTACTGTGGACGGTCTGGGTGATGCCCTGGTTGGCGCGCCCTCTTTCGCGGCCGAAAAGCCGGAAGCCGATGGACTGTTCCAGGGCCATGATCGCCTTGCTGACGGCGGGTTGCGAAATCCCCAGAACCTCCGCGGCAGGCACGGAATAGCTGCCTCGTGTCAACATTTCGAACAACGGCACCGAGGGGATGCGAATGCGAGACGGCACGCGCTGTCTGACGCGGCCGCAAGTCAGCCTTGAGGGCTATGACAACCTCCTGTCTTCCTCAACGCCGATGAGTGGTTCCGTCTCGCGCGTCCCGTCATCGCTTCTCCTGTCAGGCGCCGCATTCCAGGAGCCAATATCAGGCAGAAACTTCACTCAAGCCACTGTCCAGATTTCCGCCGCCCGCTCTCTAAAGCGCCACCCCATTGCGCTGGGCGAATTCCATGAGTTCGGGGCGGATGGTGTGGAGCGGACTGTGCAGCAGCGGTTCCATGAAGGTC
>JANPCA010000639.1:0-5780 GCA_031430715.1 Hyphomicrobiales bacterium
TTACCCGCTGTTATCCTTCACGCGGCATCTGACGGAAGCCGAAGACCTCCGCATCCTGGGTGCTGTGAGCCTGCTCTCCCTGGCCTTGGCCTGGCTGAGCTGGAAATATGTGGAAAATCCCATTCGCGCTTGGCGCGGAGCATCCAATGCGCGCGTCTATGCCGCCTCTGGCGCCGCGGCGGCCTGCCTCTGTGCCATGGGGCTGACCGGCGTCTCCTTGGACGGTTTCAGCGCGCACTATGCGCGCTACCGTCTCGACAGCGCCACCCGGGCAAATTTCGAATTGCTGGGCCATCATGCCAAGCGCGACCCGCAGGAACTCGACGATGGCGCCTGCGCCTTCCACCAGGACGTTCTCGACGCCAAGTTCGAAAAGCGCTTCACGGAATGCGCCGCCCGCCATGGCAGAGCCATTGTCCTGATCGGCGACTCGCACGCCTTCAACATTTACAATGCCCTCTACAAGAGACGGGACCGGTCATTTCAGGTGGCCATCACCATGGGTGGTTGCCGGCCTTACCGCGAGCGCGCCAAATGCTCCTACCAGACCCTCATTCCCTTCGCCGCCAAACACGGCAAGGCGATCGAGGCGATCGTCTTTCACATGTCGGGCGGGCATCTGATCTACGATCACCTGAACAACGAGGACAGCGCCGCCGCGTTCGTCGCGGGCAATGGCTATGCAATCGCCAAGGACAATATCGGCGCCGTGTCGGATTACTTGAACGCGCTGGCTGCCGGCGCCAGGGTGATCTGGCTGGGGCCCTACGCCGAGGCGCGGGTGAACCTGCGCGATCCGCTCAACTACAGCCCCGGCCGCCTGCATTTCAACCCGGTGTCACTCGCCCTGTTCGGCCATCTCGAGAGCGAACTTAAAGGCATGGCCGGCCACGGCCAGGCGTTCCAGTACGTGTCCCTTTGGGACCAGTTGCGGTTCAACAGCCAGTCACTGGTCATCGGTGATTGCCTGACGTTCCATGACGAGGATCACTTCAGCGCCTGCGGCGAGCAGATCTTCGGCGAACCCATCGCCCGCGCGCTGCAAGGTGCCGGCATCGCATCAGGACCCGCCCCGGCGGATTCGCCGTGAGACGGGTGTTCCGACAGGGGCCCTGTCTCCACAGACAGGCTGTGTCCGGGTGCAAGACCGCCTCAATGCTCCGGATGTTGTCATCTCCGCACGCAAGCCTGTGAAGAAATTGCTGCGACGCAGACCACAAGCTGGCACCTCACCCCAAAAGTCAAGAGCCGGGCGAGGGGGCGCCCGGCTCTTGGGATGCGTTGGCTTCCCGTCTATTTCGAGACGATGGCCCGCAGCATCCAAATGGCTTTTTCGTGGAACTTCAAGCAATCCATCATCATGTCGTTGGTGACGGGATCATCCGCATTGTTGGCGAAGCCCGCCACATCGCGCGCCCCCTTGGCGGCGTCCTCATGCATGGCGATGAGCTGCTCCACCATCTTGACCATGGACGAGCCGTCGAGTTTGGTCGACACCGAAAACGACTTGGTGGCGCCGTCGGTCGGAACCTCGGTGCCCAACGCCCGCATGCGCTCGGCCAGGATATCGAGGGTGTCGAACAGGGCTTCGTAGTGCTGCTCGGTCAGCTGATGGATCGGCAGGAACAGTTCGCCCTTGACGTTCCAATGCACCAGTTGCGAGGCCAGCAGCAGTTCGTAGGTGTGTTCCAGAACCCGGCCCACCTTCTGCGCGATGGCGCCGCGCTCCTTGGCGGGCAGATCCACATTGCGGGTTTCGACCAGATTGGTGACGGCCATGTTGTTCTCCATCTCTCTGAACTTCAGCATGGAAAACGCCGGCCTGGCCGGATGGTTCCAAGCCGGATACCGAAATCCGTTCCATCCCTCAGCCGCTGATGGTCAACGCTCAGGGCCAGTCATGATAGGAGAATACGGCCCAGGTTCCGTCGGCCTGCCTGATGTGATCCAGGCCCTTGCTCCAGAACTCGCAAGGCTGGCCGGGCTTCGAAGACAAGCCGATTCCCATGGCGCCGAAAAAGATCGGGGTGCGCGAGGCGAGCGCCCATTCAAGGTGTTTCAATGCCGCGTCGTGATCCTGCCGGGTCATCGGCGGACCGGCGGGGAGTCGCTGCCACGCCGATCCCGGATCATAAACGGCATGGACGGTGACATAAGTGCAATTCCGATAGGCGAACCGCATGACCAGCGTATTCAGGACCATGGCGGCGGCGCCACCGCCGTGCCTGGCAAGGGATTCGACCGTCACCTGCCAGGAACCGCCACCGGCAAGGGCCGGGACACTGCCAATGGGCGCCAGACACGCCAGCAACAGCAGGCGTATCGCAGAGCGCCGCCTCACCCGCCGAAAATCTTCTCAAGGGACTTGCGCATCACACCTGCGTCCGCGTCGGTCCCTGTCCAGTATTTGACACCGATGACGCCCTGATTGATCAACATGCCGAGTCCGTCAATGACGGTGCAGCCCCTTGCCTTCGCGTCGCGGAGAAAACGGGTATCGGGCGGGTCGACGATGACGTCGGCCACCACCATGCCGGGCTTGAGGGACTTCACATCGATGTCGAGCGGTTCATTGCCGTTGCCCAGGCCGATCGAGGTGGCGTTGACCACGATATCGGTGGCTCCGGGGATGGCGTAGGCACCGCCCCACTTGGCGAAGGCTGCCTTGGCCGGCGTTTTGTCAGTGAGCAGTTTCACCAATGGCTCGCCCCGCGCGGCACTGCGGTTGACCACCGTGATCGCCTTCGCGCCGCTCAGCGCCAGTTCGACGCCGATGGCACGCGCCGCGCCGCCCGCCCCGAACATGACGACGGATTTGCCCGTGGGGTCCACCACCTCCATCAGTGATTTCAGGAAACCCTTGCCATCGGTGTTTTCGCCGATGAACTTACCGTCCCGGTTCACCGCGCAATTGACGGCCCCCATGATGGCGGCGCTTTCACCCAGCCCATCCAGATGCGGGATCACCGCCACCTTGTGCGGGATCGAGCAGTTGAAGCCCATCCAGCCCATGGCGCGGGCACCCTTCACCGCATCGCCCAGCTTTTCGGGGGGCACCTCGCAATTGATGTAGCGCCAGTTCAGCCCATGATGCTGGAAGGCCGCCTCGATCATCGCCACGGTGGGGTTGCCGTTGGACCCCTCTGAGAAGGAGCCGACGAGTTCGCTTCTGAAATCTTGCGTCATGTTGCACCTGTTGCTGCGGCGACAATGGAGTGGGACGGGCGGTTGTCCTTCAGCAGGAAGACCAGGAACCCGGCCAGCACGGCGGTGGCGAAGGCGAACCACCACATTTCGGAATAGCGCGCGAAGAGATCGAAGAGATAGCCGCCGAGAAAGGCGCCCAATGCACCGCCCAGCGCATGACCGCCGAAAATCAGTCCCATGGCGAGGCCCATGATCTTGAGGCCCAGATGCGAGGCGACGAGGCTGGCGGTCGGCGGCACGGTGGAATAATCGAAGATGCCGTAGATGAGGGCGAAGAGCAGCATCATCTCGTAGCTTGTACCCACGAACATCAGCACGATGAAGGATAAAGAGCGCACCAGATAGATGGAACCGAGCAGCAGCGGCCGGTTCACCCGGTCAGTCAGGTAGCCGGACAGGAGCATGCCACCGAGGTTGATGGCCATGGTGAGGCCATAGATGCCCGACGCCGGCACCGGTGGAAAACCGCAGAAGGCGGCGTAGGGTAGGAAGTGGGTTTCGATGGCGCCCGTGGTGGTGACGCCGCAGATGAAGAAACTCCAGTAGAGAATGTGGAACGTCGGGCTGGTGAACAGAAATCTCAACCGGTCCCACAGGGGCTCGCTGGCAATCACGTCTTTCTCCCGCTGGCGTTCCTCCAGCGTCGGCTTGAGCAGGATCCAGATCACCGCCGCCATGGCGAGGCAAGCCAGGGCGGCGGCCACGATGCTCCAACGCCATGAGAAATAAGAGAGGCCAAGCGTCAGCAGCGGCACGGTGATGAACTGGCCCGCCGTGGCGCCGGAGTTGGCGATGCCGTTGGCCAGGCCGCGGTTGTTGTCGAAGACCTTCGCCAGGGCTGTCGACACCAGATGCGAGTTGGCGGCGGAAAAGCCCAGGCCCCCGATCAAGCCGTAACCCACGATATAGAATCCAGCGGCAGGAACGGCGGCAAAGAGCAAAAGCCCCACCGTCACCAGCAACAGCCCCGCCACCAGCATCACGCGGGCCCCCAGCCGGTCGGCGAAATTGCCGGCCACCGGCGAGAACACGGCGACCATGATTAAAGCCACCGATTGGCCGGAGCCGATGAAGGTCTTGGACCAGCCGAGGGTCCGGGCCCATTCGTCGGTCATGATCGACACCGACTGGCGGGCCGACATGACGATGGCGAGGGTGGCAAAGCATAGCCACACGATGATCCAGGGATTGATGCGGAGGCGCGTTGTCATGGGACGGAATTGACCACGGCAACGCCGCGGTAGCAAGTCCACTGGATTTTCGAGGGGATTTCACCATATAAGCCCCATCATGACAGAGGCATCTCCCCTTCATTTCCGCAAGATGAACGGACTTGGCAATGATTTCGTGGTGTTCGACGCGCGCAACTCGGCCGTCGCCATGGACGAGACTAAGGCTCGAGCCATTGCCGACCGGAAGACAGGCATCGGCTGCGATCAGGTGATCGTGCTCGAGCCGTCGAGCCATGCCGATGTGCGCATGCGCATCTGGAACAATGAGGGCTTCGAGGTCGAAAGCTGCGGCAATGCCTCGCGCTGCATCGCCGACCTGCTGTTCGACGAAAACCACGCAACCCGCGCCACCATCGACACCAAGGGCGGTTTCCTGGTGGCGGAAAAGGCCGGCGACAGGCTGGTGACCGTCGACAATGGCGCGCCCAGGTTCGACTGGAAGGATATTCCGCTGTCGGAAAAATTCCATGACACGCGCTATATCGAGCTGGCCGTGGGACCGGCCGATGCGCCGCTCATCCATTCGCCTTCGGTGGTCAATGTCGGCAATCCGCATTGCATCTTCTGGGTGAAGGATCTCGACATCGCCGATCTCGCCAAGGTCGGCCCCATGCTCGAGCATCATCCGCTGTTTCCGCGGCGCGCCAACATCACGCTGGCCCGCATCGACGCCAAGGACCACGCCACGATCCGCGTCTGGGAGAGGGGTGCCGGCATGACGAGGGCCTGCGGCACGGCGGCCTGCGCCGTCATGGCGGCGGGCGTGCGCCTGCGCAAACTGAACCGCAAAGCCACCATCACGCTGCCCGGCGGCGATCTTTTCATGGAACAGCGCGACAGCGACGGCCACATCCTGATGACCGGCCCCGTCACTTACGAATATGAAGGCGAGCTGCCGCCGCACCTGGCGGCATAATATGTCCGAAACACAATTCGTCACCTTCGGCTGCCGCCTCAACACCTATGAATCCGAAGTCATGCGCAATCACGCCGAAACCGCGGGGCTCGAGAACGCCATCGTCTTCAACACCTGCGCGGTGACGGCCGAAGCGACGCGCCAGGCCCGGCAAGCGATCCGCCGCGCCAAGTCGGAAAACCCGGAGGCCAGATCGTCGTCACGGGCTGCGCGGCGCAGACCGACCCGCAGATGTTCGCCGCCATGCCGGAAGTCAACCGCGTCATCGGCAATGAAGAAAAGATGAAGGCCGAAAGCTGGCGTCCGGGAGAGCGCCCCCGCGTCGCTGTCGCCGACATCATGGCGGTGAAGACGGCCATGCCGCAACTCGTCGACGGATTGCGCGAGCGCACCCGGGCCTTCGTGCAGGTGCAGAATGGCTGCGA